>JAVCDK010000035.1 GCA_030765865.1 Candidatus Celaenobacter antarcticus
CAGGTATTATGCTGTCAAAAGGTATTATTCCTCGAGAACCGGTCTCGTTTATCAGGTCAAGCCATATGCGGACTTTTTCTTTTTCACCTTCTTTAATAATTCCATTACCGAATTTTGCATAGTTAGTCGTTTGCATTTCATCGATGCTGGATAAGATACAACGATCACCAATAATGAAATTTGACAAATACCGAACATCATGAATGGCAACGTCATCTCCTATGTCACAAGCTATAATTGTGCTGTTCGTAATACCAACCGGAACCTTTAGGTCATGATGTTCTAGAATTACATTTCGTACATTTCCGATTCTGATAAGCCCGAAGAATTCATTATTTTTTATTTGCGCAGTATCAAATTGATCGGTGACGAATATTTCGTCCCAGTTATCAGAAGTGTTGTTGTTTTCTACAAGTTGCTCAACTTCTATTGAGCTCAAATGACGCCAGCGGTCTTTGGGCTGAGAAGCTTGTATGTTACGAAGATAATATTCATCTTTTCCATCGGGTAGGTATTTTTTAGGTATGAAATTTTTTCCAATACCGTTTGTTGATAGAATTGAGACAGTACTCATATTATGTACTCCTTGAATTTTAAAATATGATATTGATTCCGTTTTTCTAGAATTTTAAAGTCAATAAAAAAATATCCGATGAACTAATTTTTGATTTAATTAATTTGCTGGCAATGTATTGAAAGGGAAATTTAAAATTGATTAAATGTAAGCAGTTCAACACAGAATGCATTATTGCTGGTTATTTTTTCGATCTACTGAACACTTTATCAAGATTAAATATCTGATGCAGCAGTACTGCGAGGATCGTAGTTGTTGGCAATGGGTCGGTGAAAAATGTTTTAATGAATTCCGGTGCGCGTGCATACAGCTCGGGTAACATAGCAGTACTCAACCCGAAAATGAGTGAAATGCCCACTACAAATGTTTTTCTGGAATCCCAACTATGACTGAACATCTCTTTCAATCCGACACAGATCATAAAGCATCCGGAGAACAAAATTGAAGCTCCTAAAACCGGTTTGGGGATCAGTGATAAAGCAGTAATTAATTTTGGGAAAAATGCTAATATTATGAAGATTATTCCTGCAACCACGCTGATCCAACGGCTCACAACTTTTGTGGCTCCTGCTAATCCAATATTGCTTGAAGATGTGTCGACTGCCATACCTCCGATCAACCCTGCTACTGAAGTGGAAAGACCATCAGCGAGAAGACCTTTTCTGATTGGGGCAAAATTTACTTCTTTGAGATCAGGTTCGGATATTTTCTGAGCTGCCAAAAGATTTCCAAAAGATTTTAACGAACCACTGATAGCTATCACAATAAAGGGAATCATCATCTTAAGGTCGAATGTGATCCGTTTAAACTCCGGACCAAATGAGGGGAGTGCAAAAGTGGGACTGCTCTTTACTGCAAAAAGACTATACCAGTATTCAGGAACAAGAATGAGGGCTAATAACCATCCTAAAACCATGCCGATGAGCAGGCAATACATTTTGATAAAACCTTTACCCCATATATTACTCAGTACCATGATCATCAAAGAAATCGCACCGATAAAAATATCAACACTACGAATTGCATCTCCATAAAAAGCCAATCCGAAAACAGATGTTACAGATAATTTGATAATACTGACACCAACCATAGCAACTACGAGTCCTACAACGTAGGTTGGGAAGATCCTTTTAAGTTTTTGTACTATCGGTGCAAGTGCCATCTCAACTATGCCTGCAATGATGATCATGCCACGCATCAAGGGAAGCCCACCGAGCCAAGCAGCAGAAAGGGAAAGACTGAAATAGGAGGGTCCGCAGAGATTTGGACATAAATATCCTGAACCGATAAAGGGCAGCCCGACCGACTGGATAATTGAGCCGAATCCCACTGCAAGCATGGACAGGGATAAAAGGGACGCAGTGAATTCCATTGAAGCATTTAGCTGACTTGCAAAAAGGATCGGGAGGCAAAGAGACATCACCATCAACATCACATGCTGTACGGAAAGCACGAAAAGCTGTCCCGTGGGTGGAACTTCGTTTACTGAATATTCATATTTCCTATTTTTTTGAGTCATTGGCACTCCGTTGTTCTATGGGGGATTGGGCAGATCGGTGATCGCTCCCACATAAATCTTATCACCAGATAAATCGGTTTTACGAATGTACATGCATTTTTTGATGAGCTCACGACGGAATCGATTCTTTACAAGGAACACTTCCCACACACTATCATTAGTTTTTAAACCATTCAACGCTTTCAAAAAGGGTTTATGCCCGACTTCGTCAGCACATTCCAGGAGCTGTATCTGCGAGAGACTGTCTTCAAGAACGGGTGAAATCACTATATCTCCATTCGGACAAAATGCAAAAACCGCCACATCTCTGTAGTTATATTGCGATGTAGGGTCAGCTATCTCCGCGAGTGCAGAATGCCCTTTTTTTTTGATGAGCTCTGCCGCGCCATCCACAATGATCCTGATGAATTCCTGCTCTTCCTGCGGATAATTTATTCCACCGCCCACAAAGAATTCTTTGCCTTCAGGGGTAGTAACTTTAAAATGACATGAAGATTTCGGTACAGGATAGAATTTTCCTGGTTCCCACCATGAATAATGAACCCATGCGTGGGGATTGTTAGGGTCATCTAAAGCCTTCAATGTTAGTGCTGCGATCTCTTTACCATTTTTATCCGTTACACTTATTAGGTTGGTGTTTTCAAGATTTTCCATGCCGCTATGAAAAATATTATTGCAATCCATATCGTAGATATAGAGGTAGTGATCCTTCGTAGTAAAAAGCTCACGATTGTTATGGAAGTAATCCAGACTCGCAATGCCGTCTCTTTCGAGAATTTGTGCTGCATCGTACACGAATTTCACCAGTTTTTTTGTATCACGATATTTGTACATGTTCAGGTCGAGGTCTTCATATTTTTTGGAACAGCCGGTTGAGAAGAGTATGAGGAAAACAAGAATAATAATTGGTGACAGTTTCCGCGTATTCAGAAAAATCCTTCTCGGATTGTAATACAGGTTAAATCTATCGGACGATTTCATAGTTTGATTTGAAATATAAAACATAAAATAGTGTCAAACTATTTATGATTATCTGTCTTTGAATTCAATTGGAGGATTTTTCTCATCGTTAACACCTGAGCTCAGCGACCCTAAGCAAGCCTTGAGTTTGTCAAAAAGCGAGTCGAGCGGGTCCGACTGCAGCGATAGGTTAGGTTGGTGTCCCCTTTGTCATCATATGCGCCGGCATCTGCACCGCAACTACCTGACCTCGTGCGCACACTTCCCCCTCAGCCGAGACCGTAGCACTCACCACCACCTTCCGACCCTTAACCTCCTTAACCCTCCCGCGGATCTCAAGAGGCACTCCAAGTGGCGTCGGACGCAAATACTCCACCTGCAATGACGCCGTGACGAAACGCAATGGTGGGTCAGTACCCATCTCACGTCCTTCTTTCCGGTATGACGCTGCCGAAGCCGTACCTGTGCAGTGGCAGTCGATTAACGAAGCAATCAAGCCGCCATAAACGTAACCGGGAATCGCAATGTGATATGGCTTAGGATGGAAGATGGCAACTGTCTCCTCCTCATCCCAATAGCTCTTGAGATGCAGACCGTGCTCATTGAGTCGACCGCAACCATAGCAATAGCTTAGTTCATCCGGATAATAGTCCTGAAATGATTTCTTATTCATACGTCTATATTTTCAACGGACATCCTAACATATATTATACTGCTTAAAATATCATATACTGCGAAGTTGCACAGTATATAAGTACCTATCATAGAAGTGATCAATATAAATGTCCTTTATATATTTATATCCTGCTTCAGATAGAAGCTTTCTGTAAATACAATGTCAAGAAATTCGAGATATTTCTTGCCTAATTAAGCAAGAAATATTATTTATAATTTAAGCAGTATATGAGATTGTTTATGCAAGAAAAAAAATACTTGCGAAAGTGAAAGATCTTATCAGTAAGATGAATTATAGCAAGAGCACTATTAAACCGATGGCGTCTATCACGGCGTAATACAACACTTTTTATATTCTTACTTTACTACCCAGCAACCTTCTACTACCAATTTTCTTTTTTCAAATATCTTTCCGTTAAACTTATCACCAGATTTAATAGGACCTACGCCTTTTGGAGTTCCAGTCATTATTAAATCACCGTCCTCAAATGAAGGAAAACCGGCAACTTCATTTAATATTTCGCCTGGCTTATTCAGCATCAAATCACAGCCACCCTTTTGTACCAAACTGCTATTAATATAAAGCTCCATATTCAAATCACTAATATTCCCTCTGAAAGTGACGAACTCACTAAATACCGCAGACTTATCAAAAGATTTTGCTCGTTCCCATGGCAGCCCCTTTGATCTCAAATTAGATTGAACTTCTCTCTTTGTAAGGTCTAACCCAAATCCCACACCTTTTAATTTATCAGAACTTATTAGAAAGGAAATTTCACCTTCATAATGAATAACATCATTTTTATTAGAATAAATATTTTTTGATATGGATGAATTTGGCTTAATAAATATTATCGGTTGTTTTGGTACTTCATTATGAAGCTCTTCAATATGATCTACATAGTTTCTACCTATGCATACGATCTTAGATGGGTAAATATCTTTGCCGTCAAACTTAATTGAGTTCATTTTGTATTCCTCTTTATAGTTTCTTTTTGAAACAAAAAAACACAAAATGATGTCAAACTTTTAGTAGTTTGTAGTTTCAGCAACCAATTCTGGTATGAATTTTTTGAAAAGATAGGGTAATCTATAAAGATAATTGTAGGATTTTTTTGCTTGGGCGTACCGCTATCTTTTCTATCTTGATGGCTGGGCCCGTTTCTTGTTCTCTCCGCCGTCTATCTCTGCTGTCAACTTGTCACTCGGACAAGAAAGCATTGATGGTCATGAATACCGCCGCAGCCAAGGTGGTCAATGCAAAGATGGTCTTAAGTGTCTTGGGTTTGGTCTTCAGCGTCAACTTTCCGCCCAAGAAACTCCCAAGGGCTGCGACACAGGCCACAGGAATCGCCCAGCGATAGTCAAAATGTCCGGCACTGGAATGACCAAAAAATCCCATTAATGCAGTTGCCGCCACCATCGCCGATGAAGTACCTACCGCCACGTGCATAGGGACACCGCAGAGCAGTACCATAAGGGGGACCTTGAACGATCCGCCGGAGATACCCACGGCACCGGCGGCGAGCCCCGTGACCGCCGTAATGGGAATCGCGAGCCAGAGATTGACAACATACTCCTCGTTCCCGAAGTTGCGATGCCAGAATCCGATACGGCTATGCTGTCCAATCGGTCGATTCCGCACCTTCAACAGCATGAGAAAGCCTGCCAAGGTCAGTAGTGCCGCTAAGAGGAACTTCAGAGCAACTCCGCTTGCCAGACCGGAGAAGTATCCCCCAACAAAAGCCATGATGTCGGTAGGAGGATCAATGACCAGTGCGAGCTTCCAGTCGACCATCTTTTGTTTGTGGAAAACGAACATCGCCGTCATGGCCGCGAACACCAGAATGAACTGACCGCTCGTCGCGGCTTCGTGCATTGGTTGCCCCGAAGCGACGAGCAACGGGACATAGAAATTTCCTCCGCCCCGTCCTGTCATTGCCATAATCACAGCTATTGCCAGAATGGCTATGGATGTAAGGATAATGCGTACCACATGCAATCCTTTGCGATGGACCTCGTTACTAGCTTTATGAAATCATCCCCTTCTATCGCCCAACATACATTATAATGCTTAAAATTTCATAAACTACTACATTGCATCAAGCAGTATATGAGACACCTATTACAGAAATAATTATTCATTAAAATCTTCCTCGCTTCGACATTATCATTCCTTTCAAATATTCGTTGTATAAATAGCAACTGTTGACACAAATAATACTCGCAAATTTTTGTCAAATATTATGAAGCCAATTTATCTCGACTACCGAGTGTGCCCTTGTACGGAGTGCAGACAAAAAAAACAGTGGAAAAAGCTCGCAAGCAGTTAGCAGAACTTTTGCATGCAAATCCTGATGAGATCAGGTGGATCGGATGGTTAACAATTGTTTAGAAAATTCAGGACACAATCAGTGAATGCCCTGGGATTTTCCATGTGTATCGAATGGGCTGCATTCTCAATGAGAGAAAAACTTGCTCCCGGAATTGTTTGTAACAGCTTGGCACTTTCTTCTGGGGGAAACAGCAAGTCCTCTTTCCCGCAGATGATCATGGTCTCCGAAGTGATTGCAGGCAGCTCTTCCAGGCAGTTAAATCCTGCAATAGCCATGACTTGATTTCTAAATGCGGCTTTACTTTGCGGATAGGGATATTCGACTGCGAATTGAATGGCATCATTCACTATTTTCTCATTTTCAAAAAAACGATTGGAAAATATCCAGTAAAAAGTGTTTCTGAACCACAGTTTTAAGTCCATTTCCGATTCCAGATAAGAAACCCAATCAAGCAACAGAGCATTATTCCGTTCGGAATTGAATGCAGATGTTCCAGCGAGTATCAATTTGGAGATATTTTAAGGGTAGCGGATGGCACAATCCAGTGCCACGAATCCTCCCATTGAATGTCCAAGCATGTTGACGGATGACAATCCTAAATGCCTGACAAGCGAGATGCAATCATCTGTAATCTTCTGAATGCTTATATTAATATCCGATGGCTTCGTTCTGCCCACACCTCTGTTATCGGGAGTAATGACACGGTAATTCCGGGACAGGTCTTCCATTATCGGCTGCCAACTCTGGGAGTCGCTGGCAAGACCGGCGATAAGCATTAGTGGCTCACCTTTCCCATGAATTTCGTAGTAGAGGTCAATGCCATTGACTATTGTGCTCGGCATATTGCGATAATCTCCTATAATAAATTGCTAACGGTCAAGTTGATACAATTGTTAGGGCTTTTGTTATCTGCGGGAAAATACATCTAGCTCCCACTCTGCTATTGCTTTATTGCCAGCTAATTCTGTAGCTTTATTTACCAATATTTTATATGTGTCAACTGAATCCAGTTTAGTCCATGCAGGTGGATTGGATAATTTCATTTTTGAAATTATTATTCTGTCAAATGGGCAATGAGGTGGTGTTTTTACTAACCCTAAACACCATTGGTATTTTAAATAAAGATTTACTATTTTTTGAACAATACCTAGCTTTATGCTGCGATTTTTTAGCACCTGCGAATGATTTGTATTTATCCAATTTTGAATTTCTATAAGATTGTTAATATGTTCATTAGATGTTACTGATGATTTTGTATATTTGCTTTTTACAAAAGCATTTATTTTATCTCTCACACTATTACGGAAATCAGATTTATTGGTGTCAGAGACATTGGCTGCATAAACTCCAGATCTTTGAAGACCACCACCAAACGTGAGAATCCATATTTCGTAATTTAGAAAATCAGATTTCTTTGTTCCCTTCATTTTTATCCTTTATTGATCTAACATACATTATACTGCTTAAAATTTCATATTCTGCGAGGTTAAGCAGAATATGAGATTCCTATTCAATAAGTAAAATTTATTAAACTGTAATTTTCCTGTCTTTGAAATTAACAAATGTCATCTCCTTTGCTTAAATAGCAATTGTTGACAGAAATGTTAGCTCATATTTTTTGTCAAATTATTATGAAACCTATCATACACAGTCCCAAATTTTTTTAGATTAATAGCACTTACAATTAAACTTAAAGAATATTATATATAATGGAAAAAAAATACAATATTTTTCTTTTTAGATGTCAATTCTTAAATATGTAATATGACATTATTTATTATGTATAGTAATTTTTTCCTATCTATCAGATTGAATAAAAGTACCGATTAAAGCACCAGTACTTCCAAAGATGAGTGGTCCCGCTAGAGAACCAATCAACAATTTAGTTTTAAGATCAAGGTGGAACTGGAACCCATTATCATCAGAATCTTGAGGATCGACAAGTGCTAGTGTAACACCCAAAACTAATCCAATAACTACACCAACAAGTGCTCCTGTAAATGTGTTTCGTTTTTTGCCTTTCCATAATTCAATTTTCTGAACATGTTGAACAGGAATAATAAATTTCTCTGAATGCATACTAATGAAGAGAGAATCAGATTGTATTTTATCAAATTTGCAATCAATACGCTGAATGAAATATTCTGATGCGGTTAAACGAATACGATCATCCTGAGATAAACTGTCTAACTGTGCGAATAATATAGATTCTGTGAAAAGTAGAGATACGAGAACGATGATTGTAATAGTTATTTTTTTCATAGCCTTTATACCTCCTATGAATAAAGTTTCATACTAAGGATACATCATACTTCTTATAAAATCTTAGTCTGTTAAACTGTAATGTGAGGTAGTGTGAGGTCCCTGTCTAGTAAGTAAAATCAGTTAAACTGAAGTTTCCTGTCTTTGATATCTACATTTCTGATCAATTTCTGTTATGAGATAGCAATATTGACAGAAATGTTAGCTCATAATTTTTGTCAATAATTATGAAACCTATATACCTCGACTATAATGCAACCACACCTCTTGCGCCGGAAGTGGCAGACGCAATGAAGCCCTTCCTGGAAGAGTATTTCGGCAATCCTTCAAGTGCGCACTGGTATGGCGTGCAGACAAGAAAAGCAGTGGAAAAAGCACGCAGGCAGGTAGCAGAACTTATTAATGCAAACCCCGATGAGATCATTTTTACAAGCGGCGGCTCAGAATCCAATAACTTTGCAATAAAAGGCATTGCTTTTGCAAAGAGATCGCAGGGAAACCACATTATTACTTCATCTGTGGAACATCCTGCCGTTGTCGAAGTTTGCGAATACCTCAAGACACAGGGATTTGAAATAACCTATCTTCCGGTTGATGAATATGGCATGGTCGATCCAGGTGATGTGGAAAAAGCGATCACTCCGCAGACAATACTTATCACAATAATGCATGCAAATAATGAAGTTGGCACTATCCAGCCAATACGGGAAATTGCAGCAATTGCGCATAAGCATGATATCGTCATGCACACGGATGCTGCCCAATCCACAGGGAAAATTCCTGCGCTGGTTGACGAATTGGGAGTTGACCTACTTTCTATTGCAGGGCATAAATTGTATGGACCGAAAGGGATCGGTGCGCTGTATATTCGAAGAGGAGTGAAACTCCAAAAAATTATTCACGGCGCGGATCACGAGCAGAATTTACGAGCCGGTACGGAGAATATTCTTTGCGATGTCGGTCTGGGAAAAGCATGTGAAATTGCGGGTCAAAATTTGGAAAAAAATATGCAACACATGAAAGAAATGAGGGATCTGCTTCATAAGAAAATAGGGGACTCGGGACTCGATTTCATATTGAACGGACATCCTGAAAAAAGGTTGCCGAACACACTCAGTCTTTCTTTCCGAAATGTGGAAGCGAATACAGTTCTTTCCGAACTTTCCGAAGTTGCAGCTTCAGCAGGTGCTGCCTGCCATTCCGATCAGATCGATGTATCGGCTGTACTGGAAGCAATGAATGTGCCTGTCGAATATGCAATGGGCACAATTCGGTTTTCTACTGGTAGGTTTACCACAAAGGATGATATAGAAAAAGCAGCGGATTATATCATAAAAGTTATCGGCAAATTCCAGGATAAAAAAGTAGAAGTATCTCATCAGAAAGATGCTGAGATCAAGCTCACACATTTTACTCACGGTATGGGGTGTGCCTGCAAGATAGAACTGGCATTACTAGAGGAGATACTTAAAAAACTTCCCATACCTGACGATCCAAAAATTTTAGTAGGCACACAAACTGCTGACGATGCTGCCGTTTACCGGATCAATGATGAAACCGCATTGGTGGTTACTCTTGATTTTTTCACTCCAAATGCTGACGATCCTTATGAGTTCGGTGCAATCGCTGCTGCAAATGCATTAAGCGATGTTTACGCAATGGGTGCAACCCCTTTATTCGGACTGAACATTGTTGGATTTCCCTCAAATAGATTGCCTATGTCCGTGTTGGAAAAAATTCTGCAGGGAGCGCAGGATAAAGCTCAGGAAGCAGGCATTTTCGTGATCGGCGGACATACGATCGAGGATACAGAGCCCAAATATGGAATGGTAGTAGTCGGGCAAGTTCACCCGGAAAAGATCTGGAAGAATATCGGATTGCAAAAAGGAGATGTGCTTATCCTTACCAAACCGATCGGGACAGGCATTCTTTCAACTGCATTAAAAAGAGGTTTGCTCGACGAAACGCAAAAAGATGTTTTGATTTCAACAATGACTAAATTGAATAAGAAAGCGGCAGAAATTCTACACAATTTCACAGTTCATGCCTGCACTGATGTGACGGGTTTCGGGCTTCTCGGGCATCTTATGGGAATGGTGCGGGGAAGCAAAGTAGCGGTTGAGATCATAGCTGACACTGTTCCCTTTATTGAAGGTGCTCTTGAATTTGCAGCCGGGAATGTTATTCCTGGTGGAACACTCTCGAATATGAAGTATGTCGAAAATTTTGTTAAGTGGAGTTCGAGCATTTCACAGATCCAGAAAATTATCCTGTGCGATGCTCAGACATCAGGAGGATTGCTGGTTTCAGTTCCGGAAGAAAGTGCACAAATTATTTTGAAGCAACTATATAAAGTCGGGATTCAAAAAGCAGAAATCATCGGAAAGATTATAAATAAAGATTCTCAGTTCATCAAAGTGACTTAAGCTGGATAAACTGAGCCAAAAATAATTCACCACAGAGAGCACCGAGAAAGAAAATAATATATTAAAATTTGGGATAATATTGAATGGTATAAATACTTATTAATAAAAGCTTCAAATAAAAAGATATTTTTCCCCATAAATGTTAAGAAATAAGAATAAATTCTCGTTCCCAAAACCCTCTTTGGGAGCGCAATATGAACTTATCCGCTTCCATGGACTTGGTAACGAGGAAAAAGCTTGCTTGACATACCATTTGTAAATCATATCCTATTTTATTATTCGGAGGTACAATGAATAGTAAAAAATATATTACGAGAATTGTTGCATTAGCATTAATGCTCATAGCTCTTTCTACCATGTCACTTTCAGCAGAAATATTACTCTGGGATAATGACAATTATTCAACGATAAACGATCCCGAAGGCGCAGGATATGTCGGGTGTGAATACTCGCTTGAAAAAGCATTCAATAATATGAGTTTATCTTACACCACCTTAAGTTATCTGCCCACAAATCTGGACGATTATGACATGTTGTTCATTACACTCGGACACTGGTGCTTTGATTGAGGATCCACTCCTCCGGGCCAGGTTGGCTCAATCGAACAGCAGATGATTATCGATTTTATTACTGAAGGAAAATCAGTGTATATAGAAGGCACTGATGTTGCTTCGGGTTTGCAGGGAACGTCGCTTTTTTCCTACTTTGGAAATACTTTTAATGGCGAAGGTGACGATATGAATGTACAAGATCTTGCCGGTGTACCGGGCACTTTTGCCGATCCTATTGTGGTTGATTATCAGTACTTTTCAGAATCTGATTACGGTGTGGATGAGCTTGGTGCAGCTTCTGCAGGAATATGTATTCAATCCCAGGATACAAAAGGTAGAGTTACTTATTGGGATGGTCCAGACGGTACATACAGAGCTATGATGAGTTCTATACTTTTTGGCTCTATAATCGATGGTTCTGGAATCAATAACAAAGCGTTTCTCCTGTCACGGTATTATTCATTCCTGAAAATCCTGCCTGTCAGTGTCGATCCACCAAATTCACCATCAAATGAAATCGTTCTGAAAAATTATCCTAATCCATTTTCAGCTTCTACTTTGATATCCTACTCAATCCCAACTTATCACAATAATATCTCTCTTGAAATCTTTGATATCAAAGGAAGGAAAGTTAAGGAATTTTCCTCATTGCAACAGGATGGTACTATTATCTGGGATGGCTCTGACCATTTCGGAAATAAAGTTTCTAATGGAATATATTTTTACAAATTCCAGGGAACGGATAGTGGCGTTCATAAAATGATATACATCAAGTAACCGAATTAACTCATTTTTCATATGCCCTCAATTTATTATTTTTGAGGGCTTTTTTTTCCTTTATTTACAATAACTTATTTATATTCTGTTATTTGTATAATATTTGACAAGAAAACAAGGTATTACAACTTTTAACAAAATTCATGTAGTTCGTCGCTGGTTCTCCCAACCAGCATTTTTTGTATTTAGAAATGAGAGTATGATAGACAAAAATGCACTTAAGAAAAGTATTGATCGCATCTGCGATGAAACAGGTTTTCAGCTTTATGACTGGCAACTGAAGCGGAGAGGTAGCGCCCATAATCTTGTTATATATATTACAAAACCGGAGGGTTTGTCCCTGTATGATTGCGAGGTTTATAGCAGAATGCTCGGTGATGAACTTGATATGCATGATGTTATCGGAACCCGATATTATCTTGAAGTGTCCTCCCCGGGATTAAGTCGCCTGCTTCTTACACAAGAGCATTATCTCGGAGCAGTTGACGAATTTGTGAAAATTACTTTTCTCAATGATGAACGTAATCACGAAACGATTCGTGGAAAAATCTCGAATGTAAATGGGCAGATGCTCACTCTCATAAGCGAAGACGACGAAGATAGATTGATCAATATATCCGATGTTCAAAAGGCAAAAACTGTATTTGTGTGGCCGAACGCATCATCAAAAACTAAAAAGGTATAGAGGTTATTATGGCATTTAATTTGATTTCTATTATTGAAGAATTTTCCAGACTGAAGCAGATCGACAGAGAAAAAATTGCTGAGATAATCAAAGAAAGCCTGGAATCCGCCCTTCAAAAAAAGTTGTCTGAAAAGACTGAACTTGCAGTTGAGATTAATTTTGATGAAAGTGAAGTGGTCGCAAAATTTGATGCTGTAGTTGTTGAGGAAACTACCGGTTTCCTCGACGAAATAGTGCTTGAAGACGCCCATAAGATTAATCCTGAAGCCGAACTTGGTGATATTATACCCCTTGAAATGCTGGTGTCTGATTTCGGACGCAAGACGATACAGTCTGCACGACAGGCAATAATAAATAGGTTCAGAGAATCCGAGACCGAAAAGGTCAAAGTGGACTATGAAAAGCAAAAAGGAGAGATTGTTTCCGGTGCGGTGAAAAAGGTAGAATATAATGGGTACATAATTGATATTGGATTTACCGACGCGCTTCTACCAACTGAAGAGCAGGTGGAAACAGAATTTTATAAAGCCAATGATTTCCTGAAAGCTTATGTGGCAAGTATTCGTCAGTCAAAAAAAGGTGTGCGCGTTATCCTTTCCAGAAAACGTCCCGAATTTATAATAAAACTTTTCGAAAACGAGATACCAGAAATTGCAGATGGCATTGTAATGATCAAAAAAATTGTCCGTGAACCGGGTTTTAGAACAAAAGTTGCTGTAATAAGCAATGATGAGAATGTCGATCCCTATGGAAGCTGTATCGGTCCGAAAGGAATCCGAATAAGTGAGATCCGCAAAGAGCTTAACGGGGAGCAGGTTGATATTGCTCTATGGAGTGATAACCCTGAAGATTTTATACGAAATGCTGTTGGTCCCGAACTTGTGAAGCGTGTTTATCTCGCTGATAAAGGACGATTTGCCCAGATCATTGTTAATGAAGATAATAAAAATATTGCGATTGGAAAAGGCGGTAAAAATATCAAGCTTGCTGCAAAACTGACCAATTACAAACTCGATGTTCTTCTTGAAGAAGAGTATGAAGAGATCGCAGCAAATGAGCGCCGTATTACAAGTCAAATCTTTGACCTTGACGGAGTCCATGAAAAAGTTGGTAAGATCCTTCATGAAGCCGGATACACTTCGGTGCAGGATATCCATCTTGCAACGGTGGAAGAGTTGACTCATATTGAAGGTGTTGGTGTAAAAACTGCCCAAAAGATCAAAGAATCTGCAAAATATTTTTAATGCCCAATAAAGCTTCGAATAAAGGTCATATACCTATTCGAACATGTGTGATATGCAAAGAAAAAGGTTCGAAGTGCTCGATGCATAGATTTGTGATACAGAAAAGTGCTATCCTCTTTGATGAGAAAAATATTCTCGACGGCAGAGGATATTATTTCTGTGATAAGGGAAAATGCAGAGCTTCGTTAGACTCATGGTTAAAGAAAGCAAAGAAAAAGTAGCAAATATGCTCCGGCTTGCAAGAAAAGCAAAAGCTGTTTCAGTCGGCAGGATCGCTGTTGAAAGAAGTATCAAAAAGAGTGAAACTAAGCTCATTTTTGCAGGTAAGAAAGAAAATAATTTCATGAGAAAACGAGCAGAGGACTGTGCATCAAAAGGGATAAAGATCTCCCATCTTTTTGATGATAGCGAATTATGTACTATTTTTGGACGGCAGAAACTGACCCTTGTGGCAGTAGTTGACAAGAACTTCACAAAGGGCATAAATGTGATTTTAGAAAATTAAAGGATATATATGGATCAAATTAGAGTGTATGAACTGGCTCGCGAACTGAAGATCTCACCTCAGGCGCTCATCTCAATTTTGAGGAGTCTCAAGGTGAAAGTTAAAAGCCATATGAGCTATCTTGAAGATGATAATGTTACTAAAGTGAAGCAGATGTTTCAAGACCAGTTAGATGCCGCAAAAGCACGACAGAAGCAGAGAAAAAATTACCAGAAGGAGCAGCGACAGAAACGTCTTGAAAAACTGAAAAAAGAAGAAAAGAAGCAAACTCAAAAAAAAGAAGAGCCAAAGAAAAAACCTGAAAGACAGCACGAAAAACCAAAATATCCTCAAAAAAAATCAGTCCAGGAAAAAAAGCCGAAAGAAAAAGAAAAAACCGTGGCCGTAAAACCAAAAATAATTTCGGCGAAAGAAAAAGAAAAGCAAAGAGAAAAAGCATATAAAGACAAAAAGCAGAAAATTCTTGAAGAAAAGCAGAAGAGGTTTTTTGATCAACAAAAGATCAAGGGTAATATAAAAGCGACGCTTACCAAAGATCCTAAACGAAAGAAATATAAAAAAGAAAAAACCGAAGTTGAAGAAGAAATCACCAAGATCGTCATCAGTGAATTCACCTCAGTATCCGAACTAGCAAAGATCATGGACAAAAATCCCACAGCGATTGTTGCGAAGTTCATGGAAATAGGAAAGATGGTTACAATCAACCAGCGTTTGGATAATGAATCTCTTATTATGATCTGTGATGAATTCAACTTTGATGTTGAGTTTGAAGACCAGTACGGGAAAGATATTCTTGAGATTAATGTAGAAGATGACGATCAGTATGAAAATACAGAAAGACCTCCAATTGTGGTAGTTATGGGTCATGTTGACCATGGCAAAACATCAATTTTGGACTATATCCGTGAAGAGAATGTTATCGCTGGCGAAGCAGGGGGTATCACGCAGCATATTGGTGCATATCAGGTTGAACATAATGGCAGAAAAGTCACATTTATTGATACTCCTGGTCATGAGGCATTCACAGCCATGCGAGCACGAGGTGCTGATGTCACTGACATTGCAGTTATCGTTATTGCTGCTGACGATGGAGTCATGCCGCAAACTATGGAAGCAATAGATCATGCGAAAGCTGCGGGAATTCCACTTATTTTTGCTATAAATAAAATTGATAAACCTGCTGCTGATCCCGAGAAAGTGAAAGTCCAACTTTCTCAGAAAAACATCCTTCTCCAAGGATGGGGCGGCGATATTGAATCTGTCTCGTGTTCAGCAAAAACAGGTGAAGGTATTGGAGAACTGCTGGATACAATATTGCTGGTTTCCGAAGTTGAAGAACTTATAGCAAAATATGGTCAGAAAGCAGAAGGAACGGTCATTGAATCTAAGCTTGATAAAGGCAAAGGACCGATTGCGACTGTACTGATTCGAAACGGAGTACTCAAACCGGGTGACATAATCATATGCGGAGCTCAATACGGTCGAGTTCGGTTGATGCTCGATGAAAGACAAAAGGAAGTTAAGGAATGTCCTCCATCAGGCGTTGCACAAATTCTTGGTTTAAATGGTGTCCCACAGGCAGGTGATACGCTCAATGTCGTTGATGGTGAACGTAAAGCAAAAGATATCTGTTCAAAAAGACAACAAGTGATAAGACAGAGACAGATCGCGACAGGAAAGGGAGTTACACTCGATAATATCTTTGATAAAATCCAGGAAAGCGAGATCACTTCTCTTAATCTAATAGTAAAAGGTGACACTGACGGCTCAGTCGAGGCACTTTGTGATGCACTCCAGAAAATTCGCAATGAAGAAGTTGGAGTTGATGTAGTTCATCGCGGCGTAGGAGGTATTGTCGAAGCTGATATTAATCTTGCAACTGCCTCGAAAGCTATTATTATAGGATTCCATGTAAGACCTAATGCGGAAGCCCGATCTGCGGCAGAAATCAACCGGGTTGATATACGATTGTATGATATCATTTATGAAGCCATTGACGAAGTGAAAAAATCTCTTGAAGGATTGCTTAGTCCGACGATAAGAGAAGAACATCTTGGAACAGCAGAGGTAAAGGAAATCTTTAAAATTTCCAAAGTCGGCACTATTGCCGGATGTATGGTTACGAATGGAAAGATCACAAGTAATGCGTTTCTGAGACTCTTCCATGATGATATTAAAGTCTATGAAGGGACTGTTGAAAGTCTTAAACGGTTCAAGGATGAAGTCAAAGAAGTGTCTGAGGGTCAGGAATGCGGAATTTCGATTGTTGGTTTCAATGATATCAAGGTCAACGATGTTATTGATGCATATATTAAAATCGAGGAAAAGAAAAAATTAGAATTATAATCAATGCCTGTAAAAAGCGTGCTTGTAAATTTGTATCTTCCTACATCACATTCGCTAAAAAATAAACGAAATATTATACAGAGTATTATAAAAAAACTAAAAAATCGCTATAATGCATCAGTTTCAGAGATTAACGGACTGGATAAATGGCAATATGCAGGTGTGGGTATTTCGGTCATCTCAAATGACCCAATTATTATTGATAAGACGTATTCAGAGATCATAACTTTTATCGAAACGAACTATACAGATGTTCAGGTAATGGGAGTTCAGGATTACGAATAATGCAGCAGCATAGAGCAGAACGATTGAATAAACTTCTTCACCAAACCCTCTCAAATATTATTGGTTTTGAACTTTGTGATAGTCGAATAGAGAATATCAATGTTGAGTATGTAATTGTATCTTCTGATATGCGGGATGCAACAGTTTTTTTTTCTGTTTTGGATGAAGAAAAAAAATTCGTGGCACTCGCCGGTTTGAACAATGCAAGTAAAGTGATAAGAAAGAAGCTTGCTGATTCATTAAACCTGCGCTTCACACCAAGACTGCATTTCAAATTTGATACGCAGGAATCCAAAGCGCAGCATATTGAGGATATAATTAAGAAAGAGAGAAAAAGAAATGAATCTGAATGAATTCAAAGAAACCCTTTCAAAATTGATCGGGAGCTACGATACTTTCATCCTTACCACTCATGAAAATTCAGATGCTGATGGTGTTGGCGCAGAGTATGCAATCTATCTTTATCTTGAAATGTTCGGAAAAAACGTGAGAATGATAAATAATGATAAGCCGTCATCTGAATGTGAGTTTTTTCATATTGGAAATAAGGTCCATACCCGGATAGAAACTCTTGATACAAATGATATTGTCTTTATGCTTGACTTCAACGAGATAAATAGAGTTGGGAAAAGATTAATTCCATTGTTTACATCGGGCAACCAGATTGTAAGGATCGATCATCACAAGAAACCGGAGACAATGTCGAATTGCATTTCATATATTGATGATACAGCTTCTTCCACTTGCGAACTCGTGTTTAACATTATTGAGGATGAGCTTTCTCATTTTCCTGAAGAAGTGCAAAAACAGATCGCTCTTGCACTTTACAGCGGCATTATCTTTGATACGAATAATTTTGCAAATAAAAATGTATCTCCCAGAACATTTGAAGTGTGTGCTCAACTCAATGCTTACGGTGCTGATAATCATCTCGCATATAAGAAACTTTTTGAAAATAGAAAAACTAAGGAATTGCAGCTCCTCGGACTTACTCTTAGCAGTATCGAAGAATTCTATGATGGAAAGGTCGTTCTGTATTTTACTACCCAAAAAATGCTTGAGGAGTCTGAGCTTCCGATAGAGGCAACGGAAGGTTTTTCTAAGGATGTCAAGCCGACAAATGGAAGAGAAGTTGTAGTTTATATACGCGAAACCGGAAAAAATACTTATCGTGTTTCCCTTCGCTCGGACCACAGGGATGTCCAAAAGATCGCTGAACATTTTGATGGCGGGGGACATATTCTGGCATCGGGTTTTCGTGCAAAAATGAAATTAACTGATCTGAAATCTGAATTATTATCTCTATTAAAATAAGATATTAAATATGCACGGTGTAGTTTTTATAGATAAACAAGCAGGAATGACATCTTTTGATGTGATCAAACGTCTGCGAAGTATCACACAGATTCGCAAAATTGGGCACGCAGGCACGTTAGACCCTTTTGCAACAGGTTTGTTAATAGTTTGTATAAGCAGGCAGGCAACGAAATTTATTGATGAATTTGCTCAATTAAATAAGACATATACTGCTGTGTTGAAACTTGGTGAAAAGACTGACACTGCTGATATTGAAGGAAAAATAATCGAAATTAAGGATATACCGGATAATGTTGAACAGAATATTGATGATGTATTCACTTCTTCGTTGGGTGAGATCGATCAGATACCACCTCAGTTTTCAGCAATAAAGAAAAATGGAGTCCGGTTGTATAAAACTGCAAGAAAAGGTATCCAGGTTGAAGTTGAACTAAGAAAAGTTTATATCCATTCTCTCTCATTTATGAATTATCAAAAACCTTATCTTGATTTCAGATCAACTGTATCCAAAGGCACATACATTCGGTCATTAGGTGAGGATATTGCTGCCAAGCTCGGTACTGTGGGGCATCTCACAGAATTGAGGAGAGATTTTATTGGTCCATTCTCAGTTAAAAATGCACTGAGTTTGGGAAATATAAACAAAGAAATTCTTGAAAACTCAATACGACCTATTGAAGAAATTATTGCAACGGTGCAGGAATATAAAAATGAAAAATCTTCATAAGATTAAGAAGCATCTGATAAATCCTGTTGTCACTCTTGGCACTTTTGATGGAGTGCATATTGGTCATAAAGCTTTGCTTGAGAGAGTCGTGGAGCGAAAAAAAGCAATACATGGTGTTTCAATTGTTATCACATATCATCCTCATCCGATTGAGATTTTGAAGAAAAAAGTATATCCCTTCCTTCTTACAGAAAAGATAAAGAAAGAGCAATTCATGAAAGCAATCGGCGTTGACTACGTGCTTTGGCTTGATTTTGATATGAATCTTGCTCATCTTACTCCGGAAGAATTTGTGAGGGATTATCTATACAATCAACTCGGAACAAAAGAGATAATTATTGGATATGACTGGCACTTTGGTAAGAACCGTGCCGGAGATTACCATTTTCTAAAAAAAATGGAGCAGGAGCTTAATTTTCATGTTGAGATGGTCAACGAAGTTTTTATCGATAATGAGATCGTCTCCAGCACAGCTATTCGGAAATATCTAAGCGAAGGTAATATTCAACGAGCGAATAAAATGCTGGGACGGAATTATTGTATTATGGGAACTGTGGGAAAAGGCGATCATATCGGCACTGGATTCGGATACCCGACGATTAATCTTAAACCCGCTGAGATCAGGAAATTATATCCTGCCATCGGAGTGTATCTTACGAAGATAAAATATGCGCATGAGATGTTCTGGGGTCTCACCAATGTGGGTACAAGACCTACTATTGATAAAAATAATCGACAGAAAAATGTTGAGACACACATTTTAGATTTTAATGAGCACATCTACGAAAAGGAAATTGAATTATTTTTTGTTCAGAAAATTCGTGATGAAGTTGAATTTGAATCAATAGATGCCCTGGTTGGTCAGATCAGAAATGATGAAATATATGCTCGTAAAATTATTGGGAAATTAAACAATGAGTAATTGCGCAATACTAACTGCTGCCGGGAGTGGGCAACGGATGCCCTCCTCGAAGAAGAAGCAATTTATTGAAATTGCCGGCAAACCAATTCTTCTTCATACCCTTGATAAATTCATAAAAGCGCTGTGCTTCGAAAAAATAGTCATAACCTGCCCGGCATCGGATATTGTATTTTTGAAAAACCTGCTTTTTAGTAAATTTGATTATAATCCCGGTCAAATCTCAATAATCTCAGGCGGAAAAAAACGGCAGGATTCCGTGTATAATGCGTTAAAAATAATTAATGAGACAACAGAGATCGTGGCAATCCACGATAGTGTCCGTCCTTTTGTGAAGATTTCAGGGATACTACAGAGTGTTGAATTAGCAAAAAAATATGGAGCAGTAACCCTTGCTCATCCTGTAAAAAATACGATAAAGCAGGTTAAGAACAGTAAGGTTCTCAAAACTTTGGAAAGAAAGAACTTATGGGAAATTTATACCCCACAAACTTTTGCCTTTATGCTTATCAAAGAAGCTCATGAAAGGGCTGAATCTGAAAATATTACTGTGCGTGATGATGCTGAGTTAATAGAAAAAATGGGGTACCAGGTTCATGTTCTCGAGGGTTCATCTCATAATATAAAAATCACCGACCATTTTGATCTCATGTTGGCAGAAAAATTATTTAAGGATCTCTATGAAGAGAATACTCTGTAAGCTGTTGCATGTGTGTAAGAATCCAACAATTCCTGTACCAACCTTTGATATGGGATTTGGTGTGCTTTACATGATCGTTTGGAATCTGCGTGTCATTTAGGAGGTAAAAAAATGAAGATAGGTTTTGGATATGATGTACATAAATTAGTTAAGGGGAGAAAACTTATGCTGGGTGGGATTCACATTCCATTTAATAAAGGTTTAATCGGTCATTCTGATGCAGATGCGCTCATTCACGCTATCATTGATAGCCTTCTCGGCGCTGCAAATCTTGGAGATATTGGCATACATTTTCCTGATACTGATGAAGCATATAAAAACATATCTAGCGCAATACTTCTAGAGAAAACAAAATTATTACTTCAAAAATCCAGATATAAAATTATAAATATCGATGCAACTATTGTTCTGGAAAAACCGAAGTTGACTACCTATATTGTTGATATGAAGGAAATTATTGCTGACAAACTTGACATAACAAGCACACAAATCTCGATTAAAGCTACTCGAGAAGAGGGGATGGGATTTGTCGGAAATGGCGAAGGCATAAAGGTTTTCGCTGTATGTTTAATTGAAGAATCTAATATATGATAAAGAATAAGCATTTAGATATAATAATAAAAAATGCAAGTCAGATTGTAACGGCAACCTCGAATATACCTAAAACCGGATCAGCATTACAGAATTTAGGTATCATTGAAGGCGGTGCTATAGGTATTGCAGATGGAATGATTTCTTGTGTGGGGAATACAGAAGAAATTCTTAAAACCTTCACTGTAGATACAATTATGGATGCCTCTCAGAAAGTTGTCATGCCCGGTTTTGTTGATCCACATACTCATCCAATCTTTGTGAAAACCCGTGAAAATGAATTGGAGATGCGATTGCAAGGGAAATCATATAAAGAGATTTCACAAACTGGTGGAGGAATACGAGCCAGTATTCAAGATGTGAGAAATGCATCTTTAGAAGAACTTGTTGATCTTGGAGTTAGACGTATCAATAAAATGCTTACAATGGGCACAACCACAATTGAAGCCAAAAGTGGGTATGGGCTTACTACAGAATCAGAGATCAAAATGCTTAATGCGATAAAAATGATCAATGAAATGTCAGATATGGAGATTATACCAACTTTTCTTGGGGCTCATGAGTATCCTGAAGAATATAAAGATGATCATGAGAAATATATTGAAATCTTGATTAATGAGATGCTTCCTGAAGTTAAAGAGCAGAGTTTAGCTGAATATTGTGATATTTTCTGCGAAGAACATGTTTTTACAGTAAGTGAATCTCGAAAAATTCTGAATGCTGCAAAGGAACTTGGCTTCAAAATCCGATTTCATGCAGATGAACTTGAACCAATTGGAGGAGCTGAATTAGCAGCAGAAGTGAATGCTGTTTCTGCGGATCATCTTGTTGCTATTTCTGATAAGGGAATACAGAGTTTGAAAGAAGCTGGTGTTATCCCGATTCTTCTTCCAGCAACTACGTTCAGTCTGGGGCTTTCAAAATATGCTCCAGCGCGAAAGATGATAGATGCTGGTTTACCAATAGCACTTTCCACAGATTTCAATCCCGGTTCCTGTAATTGTGATTCGCAGCAATTTGTAACGAGCTTGGCTTGCCTTCAGATGAAAATGCTTCCTGCAGAAGCTATAAATGCAATCACTATCAATGCAGCTCATTCCCTGGAAAGGGGTAAACTTATTGGCTCACTTGAGGTTGGGAAACAGGCAGATGTTATTATTCTGGACATTCCGACCTATCAATATTTACCATATCACCTTGGAAGCAACACGGTGGAATCTGTGATCAAAAAAGGTAAAATAATAAAAAGTTAAATGGATTATCAACTATGAGAAAACATATTTTTATCGTAATTTTAATCATGCTTCTGCCAGTCATTCTTGTAGCTCAATCGAAAATGGATTTGACCCAGTCGTCTTATCAGATGATTCAGTACAGTGTGTCCGTTGTTGGAAACGTACGTTATCCTGGAACTTATAGGTTACAAGCGGATCAACGTGTGTTTGATGCAATCAAACGCGCTAACACGTTTATTGACGAAAATGGAAATTTGCATTTTAGTCCACCGGAGAATTCGTCTACTCGAAATATCACATTAAAAAATAAGAATGGAGTTTCCTACATAGACATTGAGAGATTTCTCCGTCTTGGTGACGAAAAACATAATCCATATATTCACGATGGAGACATTATTATAGTACCTGCAATAGAAGAAAATATTATCATATCTGGTGCTGTAAATAATCCTGGTGAGTTAGAGCTTTTAAAAAATGATCGCATTCTGGATATTGTCATGCTTTCAATGGGACTATCTAATAATGCATATTTGGACTCAATTGAAGTTGTACGTTTTATAGACAATTCCTCAAACACCGAGATGATATTTGTAAATTTCAATGATATTCTTAATAATCCAGATAATGAACAAAACATACTTTTAAAGAATGATGATCGAGTATTTGTAAGATCAATTCCCGAATATCATAGAAAAGAAGGGGTTGTAATTACTGGTGAGGTTGAGTTCCCTGGCGGTTATGCCATTGAAAACGGAAAGACAACTCTTCATGAGGTTTTGGTTGAATCTGGAGGGCCCACTGAGAAAGCTGATCTTCGAAATGCTTATCTCCAACGAAGAAGTAGCGAAGATGTTGTTGATCCCGAATATGAACGCTTAAAAATGATGCTTGTTGAAGATATGACTCCTCTTGAATATGAGTATTTCAAAACAAAGTCAAGAGAGATGAGAGGAAAGTTTGCCACAGATTTTCAGAAACTCTGGTTTGAGAATGATCCCGAGTTCAATTTCCTGCTAAAGACTGGTGACTATATTTATATTCCGGACAAAACTGTGACAGTTACCATATCCGGACAGGTAAAAAATCCTGGCTTGGTCACTTATGTAGAGGGTAATAATTATCTCTATTATGTTGATAAGGCAGGTGGATTTGCCTGGCGAGCACGAAAAGGTAAGATACGTCTCATAAAAGCAAATACAGGTGAGTGGTTGAAACCTAATGAGAATACTCCAGTAGAAGTTGGTGATATGGTTTTCATTCCTGAAAAACCAGAAATTGATTACTGGGTTTTAACAAAAGATATAATGACCATTGCTGCACAAATAGCGACAGTGATCATTGTGATACAGAATGTGGCGAAATAAGTAAAAAGGAAAGCAATAAATGGACAGTAAAGATAGAAGTATTGATTTTTTAGATGTATTAATGATTCTTGCAAGGCATAAAAAATTTATCATCTTATCCGTTTTAATAATCAGCATTTTAGCTGTTGTTTATAGTATCTTAGCTTCACAATATTGGAGATCTACAGCTTCAATTTTACCAGCTGAAGAGAGGAAGAGTTCTCTTGCCTTGGATAGTTCACTTATGGGATTGGGTTCCGCAGTTCTCGGCGGTTCATTTCAATTGCAGGGAGTTGATCTTGTTACTATTATGAAAAGCAGGTCGTTTACGGATGATATCATTAAGGAATTTAATCTTATTGAATATTTCAAAATAAAGCATCCTGATTCTTTGGTTGTTTTTGAAAAGGCGAGAAAAAAATTCAACAATAAGGTAAAACATATTAGTCTGGATGAAGAAACAGGTTTGATTTCTATAACGATAGAAACAAAAGATAAGTATTTATCTACTGAAATTGCTAATTATTACTGGAAAAAATTAGAAAAATATAATCTTGAAAACCGTATGAGCAAAGGAAAGCAAAAGCGTATTTTTATTGAAAAAAGAATGTATGAAGTCGAGGCAAGTATAGATTCGCTATCACATTTTCTCAATACTTTCCAAGAAAAAAATAACACTATTAATTTAGAAGAGCAGACAAAAGTTTTAATTGCACTTTATTCAGATTTGGTTGCACAACAGATTCAAACTAAAATCGAACTTGAATATCAAAGGACTTTTCTTGAGGAAAGTTCTCCCATTGTTACAAAATTAAGAAATAAACTCCAGTTGCTGAACAATCAAATCAAAAATATGGAAACAAATGAAGAAACCCAAGTTTCAAAATATACACTAGAGATTGATAGTATTCCAAATATTATGCAACAATATTCTGCAATATTGCTCGACCTTGAGATTCAGAAAAAGCTCTATGAATTTTTATACCCGCAGTATGAAGATGCAAAAATAGAAGAAATAAAAGATTTACCTACTATCGAGATTGTAGATGAAGCTGTTCCTGCAGGATTACGATTTCGTCCAAAAAGAGCACGAATTTGCATCATTATTTTCTTCTTGGCTCTTATTATTAGTTCCATATTAGTCTATACAAATTACTTATTACAAGAAACAGGCAGAGATCAGAAAATAAGACAGTTTTGGAGTCTACTCTTTAGAAAGCTACCTAGGAATGAGTAAATTTGTAAAGTCTAGTGTTTGGAGCATTGGAGCTAATTTTTTTGTTCGAGCACTAAGTATAGTTACTTATCCTTTTTTGGTTAGGTATTTTCTAAGGTCGGATATTTCAATTTTTAAATCCTTACAATCATTCATATTTATTCTGGTCACAGTTATTCCATTTGGGACGAATTATCTGTATATCAGCTCAACCAAAGAAAACAGACTGAATCGATGGAATTTAGTCATTCTGGTTAGTATTATCAGCACATTGATTTTGGTCTTTCTATTTATGTTCGATAAACGAATTGTTAATTTCTTTATAAGAAATGAGATTAATAGTTTTTTAGCCAGCCTAATATTAATATTACCTTTCTTATCTTTAGTAAAATCTATTGCGCTCACTCAATTAACTAGCAATATGGATTTTAAGGAAATCTCATTAGCACTCATCATTAAACAAATATTACTTTATTCGCTCATCATTTGCGTTTCACTTACAAATGCAAAATTTTCATTGTTGATCACTATCTTGATATTTACTGAAATCTGCGAAGGGCTTTTACTGATATTATTTTGCTATAAACAAAAGTTAAAAATCTTTCCCATAAAAGGTAAGAAAGTTTTTCCCATTGATAAAATTTCTAAGAAATTTCTATTATTTTCAGGGTTAGATCAAATTTTTATTGTTTTAGCACTACAATTTCCAACGATTTTTGTTGTTATTGTAATGGGACCGGTATTAGCTCCTGAGTTTCAGCTTGCTCTATATGCAATTAATATCCCAGCTTCATTAATTGCTTATCAGGTATCGAGGGTAATTTTTCCATATTTGTCAGAAAAACGAGATGATGAGAAGATGCGGAATACTTTATTGAGAATAGAGTTTATTATCTCAATTTTATTAATACCAATTTTATTTACAATCTCTTTTTTCTCAAAAGAAATCGTAAGTCTTGTTTTTGATAAATCATGGTCAAATGCAATGCTCGCTTTTACTTTCTTACCAATAATGGTACTCGCAAGTGCCATTAATAATCCATTTTCTACAATTGCGGCGGTGAAAGAAAAGCCATATATTCAATTGGCTTATTCAGTTTGTTTGCTGGGAGGTAGAATTTTATCTATATATATAGGATTCAAACTTGCTGGTTTCATTGGTGCTTTGCTTCTTTTTATATCGATAGATGTTTTGGTAAGATCCTTACGTTTGATGATTGATATATACTTGATTAAGATGAAGATTATAGATTTTATAAAAAATATAAGATACACTCTTCTTTATGGTTTGCTCTTGGTCAGTTTCTCTCAATTGTTGATGTTAATGAGCAATCGTAAAGTTGTCGTTTTTATCTTATCCTTCTTAATATCTTCATCCATCGTTTTTGTTATAGAAAAGAAAAGAATCTTTGATAATATCAAAGTAATATTCCAGAGTTTTAAAAATGTATCAAGTATCTAGTAACACATTACCAAACAAGATTTCTCTCAAAAACAAATATATTATATTTTTAATCACCATTATTATGGCTTATGGTTTTGGGATATATCCATTTGAATCAACTGTGTTATTATCATTTTTATTGCCATTTATTCTTTTATTGATCAATAAAAAATTGGGTTTATTTTACTTAATTTTATCTTTACCGATTCTAAAAAAACTCATGTATTATGTTGCTGATGGTGGAGCATCTATTATTTTTTACGGAAGTTTTGCGCTGGGTATTGGATTTATTATTTATGATAATATTATTCAAGGTGTTAAAATTCGTTTTTCTCTTTCAAAACTGGATGTTTTACTGATACTATTTACAATTTATTGTTTTGTTTCGCTAAGTTTATTTGGCGCTTCAGATTATGGTTATGCAAAGTACTTTGTCTTTTTTACCTCAATTTTAACAATATACATTTTAATAAATTATATCAAGTCTGAACAAGACATTCGGTACTTCTTTTATGCAATTTATCTATTTGGGATTGTTCTCCTTATTTATTCATTATTAAAAATTTCTGATCTACAATTATATTACAGTGTAACGTATCGAGGAAGATTTACCGTTCTTGATATTAATCCAATATGGATAGCTCGGTATTTTTCATTTTCCTTGTTTATTGGAGTTTACAAAATTATCAAGTTGAGCAATGATTTTATATCAAATCTGGGAAAGATATTAATTCTTATTATAATTTCAATTTTTCAATTTTATTTTATCCTTATTTCAGCTTCACGAGGGCCTTTGTTATCAATTATTATAGCATTGTTCGTAAGTTTTCTTATTAATAAACGAATCAAGTTCAAATATATCCTCTACGTACTATTATTTGCAATTTTCCTAATTGTTATAATACTTACAGTTACCCCTCCGGACTTTCTTGATAGAATATTGGGTAGGAATACACTTAGCCAGAATACAATGTTAGTAAGAATATTTGCGAATTATGAAGCATTAAGATTGTTTATACAAAATCCAATATTTGGTATTGGCTTTGGGAATTTCACTTTTGGCGGTGGAATTTTTACGGTTCTTATTTATCCTCATAATATTTTTTCTGAGATTATGTCCGAAACAGGAGTGATTGGTCTCATTTTGTTCTTAGGCATAATTATCACTACTTTTACTTACTTGAAGCGAATTAATAAGAAGCTTGATGCAAGTATCTATAATCAGTTATTTGGTCTCTTTATTGCATCTTTTATTAATGCCAATTTAAGCGGCCATATTGGTGCAAATGTGTATCTGTTTATAACAATTGGTTTGATTTACGCATCATACCTGTTTGCTATAAAATATAATAAAACATGAAAATACTTTATTTGATCTCTCATGATCCATTCGTCGAGGATGGGATTACCAAAAAAATCATTTCCCAAACAAAAAGTTGGAAAGATATTGGCCATACCGTAAAGATATTTAATATTTACATTCAAAATGTGATACCAGATAAACCCAATATACTTGATGCAGAAATTTTTCAACGTACAAAATACTATAAAATGCCCGATCAACTATTTGAAAATATCAAAGAATTTGATTCGGATGTGATTTATTTCAGGTACGAACCCTATAAGCCATTTTTAAATAAAATTTTCAAACGTTTCATTACGATAGTGGAATTAAATACCAAAAATATTTCAGAACAAAAATCCACAGCAAAACTCACCCTGTTTAATTATTTTAGATTCATATATAACAAATATACCTACAATAAAGCATTGAAATATATTGATGGAATAATTGGTGTAACAGAAGAAATTATAACATCATCCGAGATTTCTAAATTAAAAATACCGAAAATTGGTATCCCGAATTCAATTGTCTTATCGGATTATCAGATAGTTAAGACTGCTGATGATCATAGTAAAGTGGCAAATGTTTTTTTTATGGGTTCAAAGGAATATCTCTGGAATGGCCTTGATAAGGTTTTACAGCTTGCTGCACGAACTCTAAACAAGCTTATTTTTCATATTGTCGGCATGGATAAAGATGAAAAGGAAGTCTTGCCAAATGTGCATTATTATGGTTTCCAAAAGAAGGACGTATATATCAAAATTCTGCAGCAATGTCATGTTTGCATTGGAAGCCTTGCAATGCATAGAATTTCTTTGTATATGGGCAGTACTTTGAAAGTACTTGAATATCTTGCTTATGGATTTCCTATAATAATCGGTTATCATGAATTTGCGTTAATGGATATAGAAAATAGAGAATTTATCATGGAATTAGATAATGAGGAAGCTAATGTAATAAATAATGTTAACAAAATTGTTGATTTCTGTTATACAAATATTGATAGAGTTGTTCAGCACAATGAGGTTTATCAATTTATTGATTCGAATATTATCGAAAAGAAAAGGGTAGATTTTTTTAATAGAATCAGGAAATCAAATGTTAAAAATTAACGTATTAGTATCTTCAATGAATTATTCATTTCAAAATAATAAGAAATTATTTATACCTTCTACGAATGTTTCATATATAATCATAAATCAAATTACGTCACATTCCGATAAAGATGTTGATGAATATTTCACTAATCGGGAAGATATAGGGATTTTTAACTACCAAGAAAAAGGTTTGTCAAAAAGTCGGAACAGGGCTATATCTCAGTCAACTGGCGATATCTGTTTGATCGCTGATGATGATGTATATTATGATGAGAATATCTTTCAGATTCTCCGTGAGAAATACGAGTCTGATAAGAATATTGAAGCCATTACTTTTCAGGATAAATATGCCCAGGAGATAGGTAAGAAAAACTATATTCATAAAGAATTTCTACATAACAAATATACTGCTCTTAAAGTGACATCATTCGAAATTTCTTTTAGGAGAAATGCTGTTGTAAATAATGAAATGTATTTCGATGAGCGTTTTGGATTAGGAGCA
The DNA here is from genome assembly GCA_030765865.1 of Candidatus Celaenobacter antarcticus. Lineage (GTDB taxonomy): Bacteria > Cloacimonadota > Cloacimonadia > JGIOTU-2 > JGIOTU-2 > Celaenobacter > Celaenobacter antarcticus. The sequence continues at coordinate 29,582 of JAVCDK010000035.1, forward strand.
AAAATTCCCTTGGGTGAAGAAAATATATTTCTTGGTGATATCCTAGATAAGAAAATGAAAATTCTTCATATACCAGAGTTTTTGGTAAATCATCCTCATGAAAGTACTGGTTGCCTGTATGATAAATTAAGTGGATTTAATAAAGGAGTGGTTTTCGCTCGGATTTTCCCAAGCTTAACTGCATATTTCATCTGTATAATTTTTGCTCTAAGAAAGAGAAATAAATTAAATTCTAAGATTTCTTTTCAAGGTTATATTAAAGCCCTGATATCTGGGGCTTATTTCTATTTCAAGAACATGAAACAATGCTAATAATTTTTTTTCTTGGAGTTTTTTTTATAGCATACCACTTAGTGATTTATCCAATCCTCATTTATGTATTAGGTAGCCATAATTGGTTCAAAGCAGTTAAAAAGAGTAAATATTTCCCAAGCATTTGCATCATTTGTGCAGCTTATAATGAAGAACAACATATTGAACGAAAGATTCAATCCTTTATCTCCTTGAATTATCCAAAAGATAAAATTAAACTTATAATAATTTCAGACTGTTCAACCGACGGCACTAATGAAATTGTTGGGAAATATAGCAAAGAATATAAAAACATTCGTCTTAAAATTCAGAGCACTCGCCAAGGTAAACCAGCTGCACAAAATCTTGTTGAACCGGAAATAGATAGTGAGATAGTAATTCTAAGTGATGCTGCTTCTATGTTAGAAAAGAATTCAATTATTCGTCTAATCAATTACTTCAAAAATGATGACATAGGTTTAGTATCAGCAAAACTAGAATATAGAGATGAATCCGGTCAATCTGTTGAGAGCTTGTATTGGAAGTTTGAGACTTTTCTCCGTATGCAGGAATCAAAGTTTTTCTCTATAATCGGAGCAAGCGGAGCTTTATTCGCATTACGAAGAGAGTATTTTACACAAATTGATTCTTCTTCACCTGATGATTTTGAACGGGTTTTAATTGTATTAGAAAAGAAAAGACGTGCTATATATGTCGCAGATGCTGTCGTTTATGATTACCTTGTCAGCAAATCTTCGCAGGAGATAACACGAAAGATAAGAATGATATCCCGCGAATGGTTTGTGCTAATGCGTCATTTAAAATTAATAAATCCATTTAAATACCTACGAGCTTCTTTTATTTTATTCTCTCATAAGATCATTAGGTGGGTATTACCGATATTTTCATTAATGATTTTAGTGAGTTCGATTGTTTTATCATTCGAACATCCAATGTTTATAGTAATTACATCATTCCAGCTATTGATCTATCTTATGGGAAATATTGGCTTGCTTCTTGAGAAAAAATTTCATCTACCCATTTTTCTAAGAATTCCAACTTATTATTTAGGAATGAACTACGCATCTCTGATTGGATTATTGAAATTCTTGTTGAACAAAAAAGAAACGACTTGGGATACAATTCGTTAGGAGAAATATGAACATTTTTATTACCGGCTCAAATGGATTCGTTGGTTCACAATTAATGTGGCATCTAGAAGAGTTGGGACACAAGGTCTTTGGAATTGATAAAAGGGATGAGTGTTTAATTGAAAAACATCCCCACACAAGAAAAGGTGATATACGAGAAATCGATGATTTGCGTTTCTTTAACGATGTTGAAATAGATTTGATAATCCATTGCGCAGCAGATAAACACGATTGGGGAATTTCCAAAGAAAGTTATTACAGTAATAATGAGTATGGCACAAAAATACTAATGGACTATGCAAGTGAAAGAAATATTAAGAAAGTGATATATTATAGCACAGTTTCTGTGTATGGTCATGCATCTGTTCCATGTGATGAAAATGGCGAGATTCATCCTGATAATGAATATGGGGCAAGTAAATTAGCTGGTGAAAAAGTAATTGAACTTTGGTTGAACGAAAATGAGACAAGAGAAGCAGTTTTCCTACGTCCGACTATCATATACGGTCCGCATAATTATGCAAATATGTACAATCTCATTGATCGGTTGCATAAAAAATCCATTTTCATGGTTGGGGATGGAAATCATATCAAATCCATAGTATCACTGGCAAATCTGGTTGACATGACCATTTTTGTAATTCCTCATATGAAGAGAGGACTGCAAGCATTCAACTGTATTGATAAGCCCTATATCTCACTTCATAAATTAATGGAAATCATTGCAGAGAACAAGGGCTTTAGTATGCCGCTAATCAACATACCCTTGAAGTTTGCTTTGCTTGGTGGAAAGTTCTTTGATTTGGTTGGAAAGATCATAAAAAAGGATATCCCAATTAATAGTGATCGTCTTTCAAAGCTTGCGACTTCTACAGAATATCATTCGGAAAAAATCAGGGAATTGGGCTATGTTCAGAATCATTCGATCGAGCAGGAAATAAAGAAGACCTGTGATTGGTATTTGGAAATAATAAAATGAAAATCGTTTCAATAATTGGTGCAAGACCTCAATTTATTAAAGCTTCGCCAGTAAGTATGGAAATAAGGAAAAATGGTTTGGATGAAATTATCGTTCATACAGGACAACATTTTGATGCGAATATGAGCAATATCTTTTTCGATCAGATGAAAATTCCTGAACCGGATTATAATTTAGGCATTAATAGTCTCAGTCATGGTGCGATGACAGGAAGGATGCTTGAAGAAATAGAAAAAGTGCTGATTGTTGAGAAGCCCGATTGGGTGATAGTATATGGTGATACAAATTCAACATTAGCTGGTTCTCTAGCAGCAAAAAAGATGCACTTGAAAGTTGCTCATATCGAAGCTGGGTTGAGATCATTTAATATGAATATGCCGGAAGAGATTAATCGAATTTTAACTGATCGAGTGAGTGATATTTTATTTTGTCCCACACAAACATCTGTTGACAATCTTCTCCTCGAAAGATATGACAAGTTTGGCAGCAAGATTGTTAACTGCGGAGATGTTATGTTAGACGCTGCGTTAATGTATAAAGATATGGATAAAAAACCGGCAGATGATATTCCTAACAAGTTTATTTTAACCACAATTCATCGAGAAGAAAATACTGTTGATAAGAAACGCTTAAGAGCAATTTATGATGCCCTATCTGTAATCTCAGAAGAAACACCCATTATCATCCCGACACATCCGAGAACAAGAATTATGCTTTCTGAACTGAATTCATCATCCCAAAATGATAGAATAAAGTTGATCTCGCCTGTTGGGTATCTCGAGATGCTCTATTTAATTCAAAAATGCTCCCTTATCATTACTGATAGTGGAGGACTTCAAAAAGAATCCTATTTCTTTGAGAAACCTTGTGTGACGATTCGTGATGAAACCGAATGGACAGAATTAGTTAGAATTGGATCTAATATTGTCGCAGGAACTGATGTTGATAATATCTTAAATGCTTACGGTCAGATGAAAGATCGGAAGATTAATTTCTCATATAAATTATTTGGCTTGGGAAATGCTGCCCAGATAATTGTTAATGAAATATTAGTAGAAAAAAGAATACTCTGAAAAAAATATCTTTCCTCAAACGTTCTTAATTCGACAGCTTCACTTGTAAAGCCAGATCTATTTATAACGAAGGATTCCGATTTTGCGTACAAAGAATATTGATTCACTTCAAGATTTTGATAATGACTCTAGTGGATTATTAAAACATTGACAGATATGCAGTATGATAGGATAAAAAAATATGTTTGCAAGTTTGGGCATATCTAGGAGAAAAACCAAGGAGAAAAAAATGAAAAAATTACTACTCATTTTACTATCAATTTCAATCCTTATCATAATATCATGTGAAAACCCAACACCACCAGATGATGACCAAGAAGAAATTGTCTTATCAGAAGAAACAGTACTAATTGATGAGACAAATCTTTCAGAACCAGATATTGACAGCACAGGAACTTATTATTCTTACACCTTTACCGGTGTTCCACCTGATATTAATGTTGATGATGTGATAATAGGCGAAACAGACTATGGGTATTTAAGAAAAGTTGCTAATGTTGAAGTTCAGGGAAATGAATTAATTTTACAAACAGAACAAGCGTGTCTTACTGATGCCATTGAAAAATGCTCAATTAAAGATTCTATACAACTGACTATCGGAAAAAATAAATTGAACGGAATGTATTGCACATACTTGGCAAAGGGAGTATCGGTTGAGAAAGATGGTATAGTATTAGATAACACAACATTATATTCAGGAAATGTTGGAGACGTTACGATCACAGCAACCATCCCTGATGGTTATGTGTCCTTTGAACCGATTCTCAATACAGAGCTCGATATAAATTTTGTGCCACCAAGAATAAATCACCTGCTTTTATCAGCAGGAGGTATCTTGGAGTATGATTGTGATTTAAAGATCACAGCATCCTCATCGTTAGATTATTCGAAAGAAGTCTTGCTATGCACATTTATCTCTCCACCCTTTCTAATCGGTCCTATTCCGTGTTTTTTTGAATTGTCATTCGTTGCCGGATTTGAAACGGAATTGGACGTCGAGGGCACGATAAAAAGTGGATTTGATTCTGAAGCATCCATGGAAATTGGTGCGGAATATAATTATGGTGTTGGGTGGGATGAAATATGGAACAAATCTTTTGAGTTCAATAATCATCCAATACAATGGGGAATAACCGGAGATGTGTATGCAAGGGGTTATATTACACCTCAAATCACTTTGAAGGTGGCTGGTGTAATGGGTCCTTACTTAGAAGCGGAACCGTACCTGAAATTTGATGGCAATGTAACGATACCAACAAGCTGGGAATGGGAATTACTCGGGGGTGTTGATGCCAATCTTGGTTTTGAGGTTGAAATACTGAGCTTTTCGTTAGCAGATTTCAATACTACTCTTGCAAGCTGGGAAACGACAATAGCAAGCGATAACGGTTTATTGTATTATATCACCGTCACTTCACCCGATGCAGGTGACACGTGGCAGATGGGGACATCACAGACGATAAAGTGGGATGACAACTTCAGTAATAATGTAAAGATAGATCTTTATAGATCTGGAGAATGGAAGAGTACGATAAAAAATACCACAGAGAGCGACGGCAGTTATATATGGAACATACCCACAGATCTTCCAGAATCCTCATTGTATCAGATCAAGATACGGAGTGTCTCGAATGATAATTTGTTTGATTACAGTGATAATTTCACGATACAAGAAGCACCCCCCAGCTATTACGTTACCGTCACTGCCCCAAGTGCAGGTGATACATGGCAGATGGGCACGACTCAAACGATAACATGGGATGACAACTTCAGTAATGATGTAAAGATAGACCTTTATAAATCTGGAGGATGGGTGAGAACAATTAAATCGTCTACTCCAAGTAATGGAAGCTATACTTGGGAAGTACCGTATATTGCAAACTCTTCAGAATACAAAATTAGAATAAAAAGTGTTGCAAATGATAATATCTACGATTGGAGCGACTATTTTACTTTGGATGCACCAGATCATTATATTACTATTACCTCACCAAGCGCTGGAGAAACTTGGTATATGGGCACTGCTTGTAATATCACTTGGGATGCTAATATTGGTGGCAATGTAAAGATAGATCTCTATAAATCCGATACATGGGTGAGAATGATTGAAAATTCAACCCCTAGCACTGGTTCATATACATGGGATATACCCACACAAATTGATGCTTCTTCTGAATATCAGGTACGAATAAAAAGTGTATCTAATGATAATGTATATGATTGGAGTGATTATTTTACCATTGAAGAAGGAGGGGGAACTGGCACCGTAACAGACATAGATGGCAATGTGTACCAAACAATAATATTTGGTGACCAGGAATGGATGGCAGAAAACCTGAAAGTTACCCGTTATCGAAATGGTGATCCAATTCCCAATGTTACAAATAATAGCACTTGGGCTGGGCTTTCCACAGACGCGTATTGCTATTATAACAATAATACTGCTAATGGAAATACTTATGGAGCACTTTACAACTGGTATGCGGTTGATGACACAAGAGGACTTGCACCGGTAGGATGGCATGTGCCTACTGATGATGAAATTAAGGAGTTAGAGATGTATCTCGGCATGAGTCAATCGCAAGCAAATTCAACTGGATGGCGCGGGACTAATGAAGGCAGCAAACTGGCTGGAGGATACGATTTATGGAACAGTGGTGTTTTGAGAAACGACCCTGAATTTGACACCAGTGGCTTTAGCTTCATTCCTGGTTGTTACCGCTACTACTACGATGGAGCCTTCGGCAATGTGGGCAACTACGGTAACTTATGGTCATCTGCAGAGGACGGTAGTTACGGCGCCTGGTACCGGTACTTGTACTATGGTAGCGCTTCCATGTACCGGTACTACGGCAGTAAGCGAAACGGGTTTTCAGTTCGTTGTATTAGGGATTAAAATTGTTGACTATTTGTCTATCCGCCGGTGGGCGGACGGGCAAAGCCCGTTTGTCTATTTATCCCGCTGAAATCGGGGTCGGAAATTTTGCGAATGGTCGGTAAATCTTCGCAAGGATCGGTTACCCTACGCCCAGATAAAACTTTGTGGTACGCTCCACTCCTCAAGAATATTCATTATTGTTTATGATATAATAAACTATCTGTAAATTTATTATTTTTTACAGTCAAGTTACCCTGTTGATTCATTTGGATCACGGCTTTTGAGACGTTGTCCTGAGCAAAAATATTCTTATAAATACAGCACTCCACCTGTGGAATGCCCCTAATCATAACTGCATAAACATGATCAGCCCCAAAAGTATTATTATATATCAGAATGATATCGCCAGCAATATCACTATTATCACCTCTGTCAGTCCCTCCATGCATATCAAAGCTATGTCCATTTGCATTTTCTAGAACAAGGTTGTTGTAGGCTTCATAGCTCGTTCCTTTTTTTCCTAAACCTGAAATGCAATGTCTGTTCCAATCAAAAAGATTGCTTTCAATTATCGCATCACCTACATCAATTTCGATGCCATAACCCAAACCGGAGCGCTGATTATGATTAAAATAATTGTTGTGAACATATCCCAGGTTCCCTCCATTTTTGAAGTATATTGCTGATCTCGACCAGTTAAATAGCTCACAATTATCAACTTCCAGGCTGTCGTTATTGGTGTAAATTCCCACTGAATAAGGAATTGTGTCGTATCTTTTCCCTTGGCTTCGTATTACGAACATTTCGAGGGTTCTCATTAATGGATCGGGTCCCATAATTCTTAATCCGGTAATCCTCACATTGTTACCAGCATATAGCATAGGAGATGTGCTAATATCAGTACAATATAATAATGCACCCGGCGAGTTTTTGTAACCTCTATTACTTGCTATGGTAATCCCATCTGGAATTGCAATTTTTATATTATCAGTCAAATCTATTTCAGCCTTTTGGTTAATGAAAATTGTGTCTCCATATTCTGCATTCTTAATAGCTTCTAAAAAATCTAGAGTATTTTCTACTATAAATGTTCCTGTTCTCACAATCCTACTATATCCTTTTCCACCCCCAATAGGATGACCCTGAATATTTTTATTACATCCATATTCTGGGAGTTTGTCACTTATATCTATGAATTCTGGATGTTTGAGCAATGAATTTGCTTCGATGGAAGTCGCAAAAAGAATGATAATTACAAATATAACTTTTAGATTATTTTTCATATTCGTAGATTGAAAAGCAATTTTGATTTGTCAAGAATAGCTGTTAACTTAAAAAACTTGCCTAAAAAAGCAGCACATTGTGTTTGAAGTACTATTAATAATGGAGTACAAGATGAAATATTTAGTGACTGGTGGAGCCGGATTTATTGGCTCAAATATTGTTCGGGAGCTTCTAAACAGGGGAGAAAATGTCCGAGTTCTCGATAACTTCGCAACAGGAAAACGAGAAAATGTATTTTGTTTCAGGGATAATAAGAATTTTGAACTTATTGAAGGCGACCTGCGCAGCTTTCATACTGTAAGGGATGCGGTGCGAGAAGTTGATTATATTTTGCATCAAGGTGCCCTGCCTTCTGTTCCAAGATCAATTAACGACCCCATAACGACAAATGATGTTAATATATTAGGGACATTAAATATTTTGGAAGCTGCTCGGGAATTTGATGTGAAGAGAATAGTATATGCTTCATCATCTTCTATATATGGCGATAGTGAAGAGCTTCATAAAAGAGAGGATATGTTCATTCAGCCGCTGTCACCCTATGCCCTTTCTAAATATACTGCAGAACGATATTGCCAGATTTTTACAAAAATTTACAATTTAGAATCTGTATGCCTTCGCTATTTTAACGTATTTGGACCAAATCAGGACCCATATTCTCAATACAGCGCTGTGATACCTAAGTTCATAAAACTCATTTCAGAGAATAAACAACCCACGATTTATGGGGACGGAACACAATCAAGAGACTTCACTTATGTTCAAAATATTGTTGAGGCCAATCTTCTAGCATGCGCTTCCCCGAACGCTGCAGGACAGGTGATTAATATCGCTTGTCAAACTAGTACTACATTATTGGAGCTTGTTAAAATGATAAATGATTATCTTCATAAGGATGTTAGCCCCCAATTTGCTGAAGGTCGAAGCGGTGACGTAAAACATTCTTTAGCTTCAATTGAAAAAGCTGAAGATCTATTAGATTATAAAGTTGAAGTCACCTTTATGGATGGGTTATATAAAACTATAAATTTTTTACTTAATAACAAGAAAAAAAATGCTGAACCACGAAATACCAGTCTCCACTACGTTACGCCGAGGCAGGCACGAAACACACAAAATTAATAAAATAATGTTTGGAGAAATATTTTTTCTTAAAACCTATTTTCGTGTCTTTAGTGCTTTTCGTGGTAAAATTATTTATATGTAGGAGAAGTAATGAAGATTTTAATTACAGGCGGTTCGGGATTTATAGGATCATATCTTGCCGAGTACCTTTTGAAGAATGGACATTCTGTTGTGATTTTAGATAACCTTTCTACCGGACGATTATCAAATATAAGAAGCATATATCGGCATAAAAATCTTGAAGTACACATCGATACGATCTTCAATCGTGAACTGGTCGACAAATTAGTAAAAAGTTGCGATCAGATATACCATCTTGCAGCTGCCGTTGGAGTGCGTTTTATTGTTGACAATCCCGTTCAGACTATCGAGACAAATGTTGGAGGGTCAGAGATACTCCTTCAGGTTGCAAATAAATACAAGAAGAAGATTTTTATTGCCTCGACCTCCGAAGTATATGGAAAATCCGATGAGCTTCCTTTTAAAGAAGGTGCAATGAGGGTATATGGTCCTACAACAATTCGCAGATGGTCCTATGCAGAGTCAAAGGCCATAGATGAGTTTCTTGCTTTGGCTTATCTTCATGAAAAGAAATTACCGGTTGTCATTGCTCGTTTGTTTAACACTGTTGGTCCCCGTCAATCAGGTCAGTACGGAATGGTTGTCCCGCGTTTTGTCCAACAGGCATTGCTTGATCATCCTATTACTGTTTATGGCGATGGAAAACAATCCCGTTGTTTTGGTTATGTGGGAGATATCGTTGGAGCTATTGTAAAGCTAATGGATAATGATAAATGTATAGGACAAATATACAATATTGGTTCAAATGAAGAAATTTCTATAAACGACCTGGCAAAAAAGGTTAAAGATCTCACAAATAGTAAATCCCAGATCAAACTTATTCCTTACGAAGAAGCATACGAGGAGGGCTTTGAGGATATGAAAAGAAGAATTCCCGATATCTCAAAAGCTGGAAGGGATATCAATTATAAACCCAAAGTATCTCTAAAAAGAATCTTACAGGAAATCATTGAATACTATAAGAAATAAGCATGGAGTTCAAAAATAAGAAAGCTGCAAGGGATTACTATATTGAGAAAACCTATGAAGCAGGCATTGTACTTACTGGAAATGAAATCAAATCTATACGTGAAGGAAGAGTGAACTTTACAGATAGTTATGCCCGGGTGAAAGAAGGTGAGCTTTGGCTCGAAAACCTACATATAAGTCCCTATGATAAAGGTTTCAACTACGGTTATAATCCCAAGCGACCCAGAAAATTACTCATGCATAAATATGAAATACACAGGTTGGAAAATAAAACTGCTGAAAAAGGATACACCCTGATTCCCGTTTCTCTGTTTATAAACGAGAATGGATTAGCAAAAATAATTATCGGTCTTGCGAAGGGTAGACGAGCATATGAAAAACGTGACAAGATCAAAGCCCGGGATGCCGATCGCGAGATGGACCGAGCAATGCGAAGATAAGCACCATGATTTGGATCTGGAATCCCGCAACCCATATACAGCTCTGCAGGCAGGCGTTAACGAAAATGTCACCCTTTTTTAATGAGCTGATAAATGTATATCCTGAATATTTCGAACTTGGGATCATAGCTCCAGATAAATTATTCTGCGATACAACAAACCATTATTATAACTGTACTCCAAGTCCATCCGGCTATCATTATGGCAGCGTGGTAAAAAAAATAATAAAGGAAACAGTGCTCATCCAGGAGATGATAAAAAATCACGACTCACTAGTATATCATCCAAAATGTAATTCTTATTTAGCACATATTCTTGATAATCCTATTAAGACTCTTGTATTCGAACTTGGTGTGATTTCTCATTATATTGCCGATCTCCACCAACCTTTTCATACAGACGGGAAATACAGATTTGAATACGAAGAAGTGCCGCATAGGATCTACGAGGCAGATGTACGTAAGCATTTTAGCGAACTACATCTTGATATTGGTAAAAGAAGATACCACATTCGAAATCTTGAAGAATATTTTTATGACACTATTTATAGGATCAATAAATCTTACGAACCGCTAATAAATTGTTATTTCCTCACTCCAAATAAAGTCAAAGCAGACAGGTGGGAAAAAGCAAGATCAAAAACTGAGAAATTTCTTTCTGAAGCAGCAAAATGTATCGCAAATATCTGGTTTTCATTTGAATCATATTTGAAGGTGTATAATAAACAGTTGAAAAATATTTATTTAATGCAAGAACTGGATAAGGCAATCGCGTTGGATGGCAGCTATCACTTGATAAAATACAGTTCCGGAACAGTGAGCATACGGAGGAAAAAATGAATAATAATATAGTTATACAGATTGAGAACATCACGAAGATATATAAGATGGGAAAAGTTACTGTGCCCGCACTTGCAGGTATTGACCTTTCGATAGAAAAACACACTTATACTTCGATTATGGGACCTTCCGGTTCCGGCAAATCAACATTACTTCATATTTTGGGATGCCTTGATACACCAACTGAAGGTGAATATTACCTTGATCACGAAAAGGTGAACGATATTAGTTACAATAAGTTAGCAGAAATTCGCAATAACAAGATCGGGTTTGTCTTTCAAGTTTTCAATCTTCTGCCGAACATGAATGTGCTTGAAAATGTTGAACTGCCGCTCATGTATGCCGGAGTTCATAAAAAAGAGAGGAAACAACGCGCAACTGAAGTTCTTGATAGAGTGGGACTTGGTCACCGCCTTAAACACAAACCTCAGGAATTGTCCGGTGGTGAGAGACAACGAACAGCCATTGCAAGAGCATTGGCGAATAATCCTTCCATCATTCTTGCAGACGAGCCAACTGGCAACCTGGACAGCACTTCAGGAAGCAGTATAATGAAAATATTTTCCGATCTGCATGAGCGAGGGCATACAATCATCGTTGTAACACATGACAATAATATAGCGAAAATGACACAGCGCGTTATCAAGTTAAATGATGGGAAAGTCGTAAACTCATGAGCATATTTTATAATATACGACTCGGTATTGTTGATATGGTCCACAATGTTGGGCGAACTTTGATAACAATGCTTGGAGTAATCCTTGGCACGATGTCTATTATTGCTGTTCTCGCGCTTGTGCAGGGCGGTCGGGAACAGTCAATTCGCTGGCTTGAAGAGCGTGGTGGAGTGCTCAAGCTTTCAATCGATACGAAGTGGACATTTGACCTCGATGAACGCTCACAGATTCGTGATCAGCGCTTGATGCTTAAAGATATGAGACTTATAAGAAATTATTTCCCAGATCTTTTGAATTTCAGCCCGGAAAATTCAAAATGGCTTCAAATGAAGTACAAAGATAAAAATTATTCTACTCGTGTGAATGGTGTTTACCCTGCATATCAGGAAGCAGAAAATTTCAGCATAGGAGAGGGAAGGTTTATTTCTGAATTTGATATTGAGCAAGCAAGCCGAGTTATTGCAATTGGGGTTAGGGTTAAGGATGCCCTTTTTGGCAAAGAAAATGCTTTGGGGAAGAACATTATCATCAGCAATAATCAGTTCAAGGTTATTGGAATCATGGAAGAGAAAAAGATGGAAATGTCTGGATGGGGCGGTCACAATCCAATGGATTGGCTGAACCGTCAATCTTTCATTCCACTTACTACAATGCTCAAAAAACTATTTGCAGATGAACCGATAGACGAGATCAACTTTCAGGTCGCTTCTTCAGAAATGGTAAAACCAACTCAGGATAGATTGAACCAATTTCTTAAAGCTCTACGCGGCGGCGAGGAGATATTTGAAGTCCGGGCAAACAGTGACAGACTTGAAAACATTCAAAAGAATTCCAATGACACTCAACTGATTCTTATGATCATTGGCGGTATTTCTTTGATTGTTGGCGGTATCGTCATCACCAATATCAGTCTCGCCTCGGTAAAAGAACGTTTGCGCGAAATCGGTGTTCGAATGGCAGTTGGCGCTAAAAGAAAGGATATACTCGTCCAGTTCTTGATCCAAACAACTTTTATGAGTCTGATCGGAGGAATAATCGGAGTTTTAATGGGATTATCACTTCTACAAGCGCTCGAGAAATTTCTCTCTTCACCAACCTCGGCAAATCCAAATATGATAATTATTGCACTTGTTCTGTCCGTCGGAGTTGGCTTTATTGCGGGTTTCTTCCCAGCTATGCAGGCGAGTAGATCAGACCCAATTAAAATTTTGCGATACGAGTAACTCATGAAAAAGGGTTTAATAAAATTCTGGAAAAATCTCAAAATAATCTATTCCAATTTTACTGAAGATCAGGCATTTTTAAGAGCAACAGGACTGTCTTACATAACTTTTCTGGCATTCATGCCTTTCATCATGGTGATATTTCTTTTTACACCAAATATCACTGTAATTAGGATAAAAGATGTTTTTCTCAATTTTATTTTTACCACCTTCATACCTCAATCTGCAGAGGTGCTCAAGGAAATCTTTAATGAGATGCTTGCACGAAGAACAGGGCTTGATGTGATCGGTGTTATATTACTTGTTTTGACATCTTTTTTTCTTTTTAAATCAATTTCGCATACTTTTGATAAGATATTACGGGCTCCTAAACTGAGGGAAAGGTCTGTTTTAAGAGACTTTGAACGTTTCATAGCGGCGATTGTTGGAGGATTTATCGTGCTTGCTGCATTAATTGTTGCTGCATCGATCCCTATGATTAGCCAGATTATTAAGATTGGAATATTTATTAAGCTTCTTCCTTACTTAAGTATGATACTACTCATCTTTACTATGTATGAGGTTATCTCTTCAGTACATCCAAAAGTGATCCATGCCCTGATTGGGGCAGTATTTACAAGTATAATATGGTCAATAGGTAAAGGTGGTTTTGACTGGTATATTGCGACTTTTACGAACGTTCGTTCTGTATATGGTACACTTGGGGCATTTCCGATTTTTCTCATATGGCTCTATTTTACTTGGCTTACAATTCTTTTTGGAATGGAAATTGTCGCATTCTTGTCCGGAAGAACCGGTACGAAAAAGGTTGAAGAGAAACCTGGTAGCACAATTGCATTGACCTTATCCTTGGAAAAAAGGGTGCCAGGGGAACTTGCACAAGAGATAAAAAAAATTCAGAAAACAAAAAAACAAATAGATAATAAAACTTTTATGAAGTTAGTAAAAGAAATAATAAGTCCGCCTAAAAAAGAGAACGAAAAAAAACCGGATGGAGAAAAGGAATCCCATGAGCTACAAGAGAAGTGATAATAGAAAAGTTGATCAACTACGAAATTTCAAGATCACAAGAAACTATCTCAATGACCCCGAGGGATCTGTTCTTGTTGAGCTGGGAAACACCAAAGTGATCTGTACTGCAACCATCGATCATAAGGTCCCACAATTTATTCGAGAAAGTGGCGCCAAACACGGATGGCTAACAGCGGAATATGATATGCTCCCTCGAAGTGCGAACAGGCGGATCCTTCGAGACAGATATCAGGGCAAGATAAAAGGGAGAAGCCAGGAGATCCAACGATTGATTGGACGTTCTCTACGAGCTGTATTCGATTTAACACAGATACCTGACAAACAAATAATATTGGATTGTGATGTCATTCAAGCAGATGGCGGTACGCGAACTGCTGCGATCAACGGTAGCTTCATGGCATTATATGATGCCTGTTCATTCATGAGAGAAAGAAAATGGATTAAGGAGTTTCCAATCAAAAATTTCATTGGAGCTATCAGTACAGGTATCGTTCAGGATACTGTTTTGTTGGATCTTGCTTATGATGAGGACTTGGCAGCACAGGTTGATATGAACATTGTGATGGATGAAAACGGTAAATTTATTGAAGTTCAGGGAACGAGTGAGGAAACACCTTTTAGTCATGATCAGCTTCAGAAAATGCTGAAATATGCAGAAAAGGGTATTAAAGAGATCATTGATTACCAGAAAGAATTAATACTTAAAGGACTGACATCATGATGAATGTGAGATTTTCAATTGAGCGTCTGACTGAATTAAGTAGAATCTGCAAAGGCGATATCATTAAGATGACAACTATTGCGAAGAGCGGACATCCCGGTGGTTCCATGTCATCTCTCGATCTGTATCTTGCGCTATATGCTTATGCAAATATTACTCCCGAAAACCGCTTGAAGGAAAATCGAGATAGAGTTGTGATAAGTCACGGGCATACCGCTCCCGGTATTTATTCTGTTCTCGGACGTTTGGAATTTTTTAATATTGATAATGCTATTGCATATTTCAGAAAAGCCGGGAGTATCTTTGAAGGACATATAGAACCGGAAGTGCCTGGCATTGAATGGGCAACTGGTAATCTCGGGCAAGGACTCTCTGCGGGAGCAGGATTTGCATTGGCAGGTAAACAAAAGGGTTTAGACTATAATGTTTATGTGTGCATGGGGGATGGAGAGCAGCAGAAGGGACAATTGACCGAAGCACGCAGATTTGCAAAAAAGTATGGTCTTTCAAACATTACTGCCCTCGTTGATTATAATCAACTCCAAATTAGCGGCAGCGTTCATGATGTGATGCCTCAGAATATCAAAGCTAATTATGAATCCGACAGCTGGGATGTACTAGAGATTAACGGACATGATTTTAATGAAATATTTAGAGCACTGGATAAAGCAAATGCTAATGATAATCCGACTGTAATAATTGCTCACACTGTTATGGGGCACGGAGTACCATTCATGGAAAATGATGAAGGATTTCACGGGAAAGCTCTCGCTTATGATGAATGTGGAAAAGCACTCGAGCAGCTTGGATTAGAAAACGATCTGGATAAATATATCAAAATGAGGGAAGGATTTGTTTCTCCTGATCCGGAAATATTTCATCCAAACTATCCACATATAAGGAGGGGCGATAGTATTTTTTATTCAAAAGAAAAACCCGTTGCTTGCAGAAATGCTTATGGAACAGCACTTGCTGATCTGGCTCAGAAAAACAAAAATACGCAATTTGCCGTTTTTGATTGCGATCTTGCAGGTTCTGTGAAAACTTCTCAATTTGCAAAGGAAAATCCATGCAAATTTTATCAGGGTGGTATTCAGGAACATAATACCGCAGTGATAGCCGGGGTGATGTCAAAAGAAAATGTCGTGACCTTTTTTTCTGATTTTGGTGTGTTCGGGGTTGATGAAACCTACAACCAGCAGCGGCTGAATGATATAAACAAAACCAATTTAAAGCTCGTAACAACTCATGTCGGTCTGAATGTCGGCGAAGACGGTAAAACTCATCAATGTATTGATTACATTTCTTTAATGAGCAATTTGTATGGTTTCAGAATTATCATTCCTGCGGATGCGAACCAGGCAGATAAAATTATTCGATATATTTCATCGATGTCAGGCAATTTCTACGTTCCAATAGGTAGATCAGGTACCGATATTATCACTGATGAACAGGGAAATGAAATTTATGGAAAAAACTATATGTTCCGATATGGTTCAGCAGACCACCTTCGGGAAGGAAATGGTGCTGCTTTGATCGCAACCGGAGTCATGGTCGAGAAAGCACTGAAGGTTCATGAAATATTAAAAAAGCAAAGAATTTCAATCGATGTCTGGAACATATCTTCAATATCTGAGATTCAGGGAGATGATCTCAAGAAAATTGCAATGCATAAAAACATTTTTACTTATGAAGACCATAATGTCAATACCGGGATGGGTTCGATCGTTGCATCAAAAATGAATCAATTCCATTTAGATGCATATGTTCATCCGTTCGGAGTAACTCATTACGGCGTTTCCGGAAGCAGTGAAGATGTATATGCATATTTTCATCTTGATCCCGATTCAGTTGCTGAAAAAATTACTACATTTATCAAATGACATTTACTATTTCGTGTGAACAGTTTTTATGTGAGGAGTTACAAAATCACATATAAGTATTTATGGATTACATGCTGAAATTTATCAAAAATTATGAAACAACTCGAAGGAATTTAAACGAGAAATTCACTAAATTCTACATTTATAATTTGCGTATTTTATATTATCGAATATTCATCAGAGTCAAATATACACTATTGATAAAATTACATTTAATGAATTTGTTCCATAACTATCTATTCATCTCCGCTGATATAGAAACATACGGTTATTGTAATCGCACGTGTGAATTTTGTTTTAATAATCCAAAATTTCCCCAAAGAGAAAAGGGAATAATGTCTGTATCTTTGTGGAAGAAGATCATTAATGAACTGTCTGAACTAAATTACTTTGGTCGGATATCACCACATTTCTATGGAGAACCTTTGCTGGATAAAAGATTAGTTAATCTTATTACTTACGCAAGAGCAAAGTGTCCCAATGCATATATTCTTATCGATACAAATGGTGATTATCTCAATGAAGATATAATGAGACGGTTGATTTCAAGTGGTGTAAATAAATTTTTTGTTACAAGTTATGATGAATCGATACCAGCACATCTAAGAGAGCTAAGAGGTAAATTTCCTGTTCATGTCAGTTTAAGAAGTTATCTTGATTTTGAAAAGGTTAACAGATCGGGGAAAATATTTGATGTAAAAACTATTAGTAATAAAATATGTTATAATCCCACTTTTCAGCTTATCATTAATTGGCAAGGATATGTTTTGCTATGCTGTATGGATTATTACAAAGGACTTACGTTCGGTAATGTGAAAGATTTCAGCATTCTCGATATTTGGTCAAGTGAAAGATTTCTGGATAGTCGGATACAGCTGAGAAAAGGAAATCGAGAATCGATTTCTATTTGTAAATATTGTGACTATGCAGGTACTATTCCATGGTAGTACAAATTAGCGAAAATTGTTAATTAATGATTAAAAAAACTAAAATATTCGTTGTGGCATCGTATAATGCAACTTATATTCTTCGAGATATTGAAATGTTAAGAAAATATTACTATGTCAAAGTAATTGGTTGCAATGATAATCATAAGAACGTAATTAATATTTTATATACAATTATTGAGGTTATTAAGGGGGTGTGTTGGTCCGATTTGTCATACATCTGGTTTGCAGATTTTCGTGCGTTTGTAACAGTTCTGTTTGCTAAAATATTAAGGAAGAAAACGATCCTCGTAGTCGGCGGATATGAAGTTGCTCATGTTACTGAAATATCCTATGGCGGCACGCTAAACGCTTTTTTAAAAAAGAAGATATCTTGGATCATACATCATGCTGATGTTGTTCTTTCGGTATCCAATGCCAGCCGAAAAGAGCTGAAAAATAACTATGATTTTCATTCCTCCAAGCTCATCTATAATGGTGTGGAAACAGAAAAATTCAATGTTGATCCAAAAATTGGCAAAGAAGATATTGTAATTACTGTTGGTAATGTCACTAAGTCAAATCTATTACGAAAAGGAATCGAGATTTTTGTGAAAACTGCATCATATCTTCCTAAAATACCTTTTTATGTAATTGGAAGATATAATGAAGAAACGTATAATTATCTCAATGAAATTGCATCGGGCAATGTTATTTTTACCGGATTTATTTCAGAAAAGGAGCTTATCAAATTCTATCAAAAAGCCAAAGTGTATGTGCAGGTTTCTGCCCATGAGGGATTTGGTATCTCCCCTGCTGAGGCAATGTTATGTGAATGTATTCCGGTCACGACCAATAGGGGAGCTCTTCCCGAAGTAGTGGGTAAAACTGGTTTTTATGTACCCTTTAATGATCCGGAAGAGACAGCAAAGGCAATCAGAAAGGCAATCGAATCAGATAAAGGGTCCGAAGCACGAAATTATATATTAGAGAATTTCTCGATGAAAAAAAGAGAGGAAGCTATAAAAAACATCATTCAAGATACATTATGCAAATAAAAATCGGCCTTTGTATTCCAAATCCCGGCTGGGAACTTGTACTTTCCCAAGAAGGACTTTGCTTCGAGACTATCGAAAAAGATTCGGAATTTAACTTGGAAGAATTCGTTCTTGTCATTCCAAACCGTGAATTTGTAGAAAGCAATAGATATCTCTTTATTAAATACCTCGCAAAGAATGGGCTGATTATAGTAGATAAAGAAACATTTCCCATACTCCTCGATATTGGAGCTCATAAAAGGAATGTGTCATATATAATCCCCAAGGTCGGTTCTTTGTTTATGAAATTCGGTCTTGTCGATTTTTATTCTGAATTCAGTATTCCTAAAGGTAATTCATTGTTAATTCTGGATGAATTCCTTGATATTTATGAATATTTAGATAAATCAGGAACTGTAGTAATTTTACCGTTTTCGATAAATGAACTAATTCTTAACAAGAGCTCAGTCCGTAAACGTTTCTATGCAGAAAGAAAAGAGCTTCCATCCGAAGTTGTATCGAAAGTGAGCAAAGGTAAGATCAGGGAGATAATTTTCCAGATAATACTACAAAATTTTCTGAAATTGAAAATTCCTCTTGCTCAGAAATGGTACTATCCGTCCGGAAGTGAGAGTGTTTTTATCTTTCGTGTAGATACTGATTTCTGTTCTGCAGAGGATGCAAAAAATCTGTATGCACTTTGTATAAAATATAATATCAATGCCACGTGGTTCGTTGACACAAAAGACCAAAGGATGCTTCCCGAAATATATAAATCTTTTACTCAGCATGAGCTTGCTATACATTGTGAGAACCATAAGGTTTATAAATCTTATAAGGAAAATTATGATAATATCCTTTGTGCTAAGAATAAGTTAATGAAGTATGGTGTCACTGCGAAAGGATTCGCTGCTCCTTTTGGAGAGTGGAATAACAATCTCGGAAAGGTGTTGGAAGATCTTGATTTTGAATACTCGTCAGAATTTGGACTGGATTATGATGATCTGCCATTCTATCCCTTTGTGGAAGACCACTTCACATCAGTTATGCAAATACCAATCCATCCAATAAGTGTTGGAAGACTGCGAAGAGCGCATTTCAACGATGTGGAAATGGTGAATTATTATAAAGCTATTATAGACTATGATCTTTCACAAAATATGCCTGTGATTCTTTATCACCATCCACATCATAGGCGGCTGAATGTTTGGGAAGAGGTATTTTCGTACATTCAAACAAAAAAAGTTTGGAATCCAACAATGCATGAGTTTTTTAAGTGGTGGAAGAGAAGAAATAATAATTCATTTTCTTATGATTTCTCGGATGAAAATATAAAAGTAATTAGTAATGGTGACATGGATTTTCGATTACTTGACTTTCAAAAGGGTTCTACGATTGTGAATTCAAATGTGTCACATAAGCTCGATGAAATATCCTTTACTAAAAAAGAGTATCTTCGTTTTAATGAGAAAAAATCAATGAGAAGATATCATTGGCGAGATTCGCTTAATAATTACGAACAAAAGAAAGCAAAGAAGAAACAATGAGAATTTACTTGGCAAGCTACCAAACTTTAATGATCAATCGGGGAGGACCCACTTATAAGATATTATGTCTGAGAGATGAGCTTGAGAAAATGGGCGTGGATGTTCACTTGTTCGATATGTGGGATTATGGCATGAAGTTTACCGATGATGATTTGATCCATATTTTCAATGCGAACATTTATACTTATCCTCTTGCAATTAATCTAAAATTGTATGGTGCCAAATACGTCGTGAATCCAATTTTTTATAGCAATCATTCTGCTCAAAAGATTCACATGTATAGAATGCTTGAAGCTCCTTTCAGAAAGATATTCAAAAGAACTTATTCCGATTATTTTTTCACGAAATATATCTGTGACAATGCTGAAAGGGTTTTACCGAATACTCGTGATGAAGGGAATATTCTAAATAGTGCACTCGGGATAAAGAGAGAAAAGATCGAAGTAATACACAATGGCGTCGAGGAACGATTCGCTTATGCTGACCCCTCTCTTTTTGAAAAGAAATATGGTCTTAAGGATTTTATTTTATATGTAGGTCATCTTGGAGCGGTGAGAAAAAACGGTCCTAAGATTATCGAAGCACTGAAAAAGATCGATAATCCTGCAGTTATTATTGCGGATGTTCTAAAAAATGAAGAAGGTGCTGCATGCAGGGAGGAAATCGAAAAATCCAATAATATTACGTTTATTGAATGGCTAAAACATGACGATCCGATGTTCGCATCTGCATATGCTGCTTGCCATACTTTTATTTTGCCGACCCGTTATGAAACGCCCGGAAGAGCAGCGTTGGAAGCAGGACTTGCAGGTGCAAATATAGTTATCACTCCATATGGCGGAACGAGAGAGTATTTCGAGCATTTCGCTGAGTATGTTGAACCCCATTCAGTTGATTCCATAAAAAAGGGAGTCGTAAGATCATTGAATAAAAAGAAAAACGATCAGCTTAAAGAGCATATTTTAAGTAGATTTGTTTGGGAAATAATTGCCGCAAAAACAGTGGATATGTATGATAAAATATTAGAAAATGAGTAAATATCTAAAGAAAATTTTAGAGTATTCTGCAAATACATTCTTCAATAAACTTCTTTTACTCTTATTGTTACCCTTATTTACAAGATGGCTGATTCCTGAAGAATATGCAATCTATACCAATTTGCTTGTTTTTACATCCTTTGCAGGTCTCATCTATATGTTAGGGCAGCAGCAGGCAGTTTTTTCTTATTTCTATTTTAAAAAGACAGATGATTATCATTTTACATATATTTCCTCGATCTTTGTCACTATTATCTCTGTGGGAATTGTATTATCTTTACTGGTAATTTTATTTAGACATCAACTTTCGATTTTTGTGTTAAGAACGAGCAAATATTCTCATCTTTTTATTCCTGTTTCCATTCTACTATTTTGTGATGTGCTTCTGGGACTGACACTCAGTATTCTTAATATAATGGAGAAGTCATCGTCATTTTTGAAAATCGGAATGATAAAAAATTCTATGTTCTTTTTGTTTATTATATCGTGCGTTATTATTAAAGGATTTTCGATAGAATGGATATTTATTTTTCTTGCAATTTCTTCATTCGTTTCCGCTTTATGCGGATTGATTACTATCAGAAAAATATTAAATAGATTTTCTTGCAAACATGCTAAAAAATGTTACTTTTCACTTTCGCGTATAAAAACACTTCTTGCATTTGGCATAATAATGATACCCGGTACTCTTGCAATGATATCTTTAAGACTTTCCGATAGATGGATGCTTACATATTTTTCGCCTAACTCACTCTATGATGTAGGAATTTATGCAGTTGGATATAAAATAGGAATGATAATCACGATTGTTAATTCTCTGGTTAGTCTTGTTTGCTTTCCTTATGCAATGAAGATAAAAGATCCTAAGAGTGCAAAAAAGGTTTTTACAAAAATATTTAATTATTATGTACTCTTTGGGGGTTTTATAGGGATAATTATTGTCGTTTTTGCACCGGAGATTTTCAAGATTTTTATTGATAAAACTTATTTCAGTGCAGCAAAATTAGTGATCTTTGGCGTTGCATCTAATTTTTTACTCGGTATTTACAATATCATTAATCTCGTGTTGTATATGAACCAGAAAGCAATAAATATAACTATTGCAGTTGCTATCGGCGCTGCTTCAAATTTGCTCCTAAATTATCTGCTTATTCCGACTTTCGGAGTGAACGGAGCCGGTTATGCTTCCATTATTGCCTATTCAATAATCGTAATTTGTAATTACTATTATTCGAGGAAAGTATTTCAAATGAAATATAAGATCGAGTATGTGTCTGTCGTTTTATTATGTCTGATTGCCATCTCATACATAACATGTCTTTTGCCGACAACATGGATGATTTCCACAGCCAAATTATTGATTATCCTCTTCATATCTTATTTGATGTTCAAGCATATTGTAAAAAGTCATGACAAAATATTTATAAAAAAGTTGTTCGTACAAAAATACTGAAGAGTTTGAAAAAACAAATGAGATTGTTATTATTTAGCTATTATTATCCTCCATTAGGCGGTCCCGGAGTTCAGAGACCGTGCAGGATGGTTTATTATTTTCGTAAGAACGGATGGGATGTCGATGTTATTTCCGTTAAAGATATAGTATTCCATTCCTATGACAGAGTTATGCTGAAAGAATGCAGGGAGAATTCTGTGCATCGAGTGAGATCATGGGATTTAATGTCACTGTTCCATTGGTTGAAAAGAAGTCGCGATTTTAAGGAAGAAAAGATATATTTTCAAACTCAGGAAAAGTATAAAAGGATTATTAGAGGATTATTTCCAATTGATGATAAAATTGGCTGGCTGCCATTTGCTTATAAACAGGGTGTGAAATTATGCTCCAAAACTCGCTATGATGCAGTCATGGCAACGATAGGACCTTATTCTTCTGCTGTTGTGACTTATCTTGTTAGTAAGAGATGCGATATACCACTCGTTATAGATTATCGTGATGCATGGACACTTCATCCTTATGTGAATTTCCTCTCTATTCTCCATAAGAAGTTAGCTCATAACTGGGAACTTAAAATATTGAAATGGTCTCGTGCTATTTCTGTAAACAGCAAGCAACTTAAGAAAAATCTCTCTGTAGAGTTTGGTGACAATTTAAAACCAAAAATACATGTTATGTATAATGCATGGGATGAAAGAGATTTTCCTGTTAAGCTACCTAAGAAAGTAAAACGTAATGTAATTGAGTTTTTTTATATGGGGGGATTCTATGGACTTCAAACTCCCAAATATTTTATTTCAGCTTTAGATGAGCTGATATCGGAAAATTCTATGCCCGACAATGTCATAGTAACCTTTGTAGGAAATTATTTTTATGAAGTTACACAGTTGTTGAAAAATTGCAGAGCACGGGAAATAATTGATGTTGTGCCGCAAATTTCCCATAAAAAAGTAATTGAGAAAATGCTTTCAGCAGATGTGTTGATTTTATTCGTTGCTACTTACAAAGGGAAGGGAGTTATCCCGGGAAAACTTTTTGAGTATTTGCGCTCCCAAAAAGAAATTCTTGCCATGATACCTCCAGATGGTGAAACGGCAGAGATCCTGAAATATCACGGTCATACTATGATATGTTCTGTGGAAGATATTGAGAAACTTAAAGCGAATTTTATAGAAATTTACAATAAAGTTCTCACCGGTAGGGAGCAGAGCTACAAAATTGATGAATTCTATAGCAGAGAGCATCAAACAAAAGAATTTATGGATTTCATACAGAAGAGAATCAATTAATATGATATATAAGTTTACTGTCAGACAAAATATAATTTACACCTTATCAAAAATAAGTAATTTGTTCCGAATATTCCACAGAATTCCTCATAGAAAAGAGGGGATCAGTGTGATGATGCGAGTTAAGAACGAAGAGGATTGGATCGGTTTGTCTCTTCAATCCTTGAAATCCTTTGCCGATGAGGTGATTATTGTTGATAACGGTTCAACTGACAATACGATTCGGGAAGTAGAAAAAGTAATACCAATTCTTCCATTCAAAGTGATAATTGAACAAAATCCATCTTATGATATTTGTGAGATTGGCAACCGGGCTTTAGCGCTCACATCTTATAGATGGATTGTTCGGTGGGATGGTGATTTTATCGCATATACTTCTGGCGAACGCAATATTATTGGACTACGAAAATATTTGTTATCTTTGAACCAACATAATTTTTATCACATTTATCCGGTTCTTATTAATTTTTCTTATGATCTATTTCATATTAGAAAAGCTCGTGATCTCCATTCCGAGGGCTATATTCATACATTTCATCCATCTCTTAGGTACGTCAAAAGAGGAGTGTTTGAAGTATTAAAGGTCCCTCTTTTTTATCGTCTAATAAAAATATATGATATATACTTTATTCATACAGGAAATACAAAATCAATTGAAAAACTACTTTACAGACATTACTTGCTTTCATGGATCAGATTAAAAAAGAGAAGAAAAGCATGCAGTATAATAGATTTTATTCATGCAGAAGCAAAAAAAACATGGGGCACGGAAAATCTAAAGAAAATCATACAGGAGATCTTTCTCGAACAACGACCATATTTACAAAAATATCAAGTAGAAAAATACGGTGATTATCCACAATTGGTTAAGCCGGCATTGCAAAATCAGAAATACAGAATTGTTTACAGGGATGGGAAACCGTTCATGAGAAACGATATGCTTATCTTTAATGAAGATAGTATTAATAAAAACGGTATTTTATATCGATGAAAGAAATATTTGATAAACCAAAGATAAAAATTTTGCATATCCAGTTATTGCCTTTATTATCGGGAGTGCAGAATGTGATGATAGATATAATGGAAAATGCAAGTCCCGACCAATTTGAATTTTCAGTTATTTCAGCACCTCATGGACCATTAATTATGAAACTTAAGAATATGGATCTAAAGCATTATCCATTACCTGGTTTGATTCGAGAGATAAATTTGTATGATATCATTATTTTTTTTAAAATTTATAAGGTCTGCCGTAGTGGTGGATTTGATATTGTGCATACACACTCTTCCAAAACAGGTTTCCTTGGTAGAATCGCTGCAAGAATAGCCGGTATTCCTGTTGTTATCCATACTATTCATGGTTTCCCTTTCAATCCTTTCCAAAGTAAGGTAAAGCAAAATCTCTATAAAACGTTGGAAAGAATCGCCGGTTACTTTTGCGATATGACAGTTTCGGTAAATCGCTCGGAACGAGAACTCGCTATTAAAGATCATATAATTCCTTCAGAAAAAATCATGACCATATATAATGGGATCGATATAGTTAATTCAAGAACCTGTATTCATAGAGAGGAGCTGGGGTTTGATAAGAAGGATATAATTATTGGTTCGATTTGCAGATTTTCCGAACAAAAAAATATAATCAATATGATAAAAACTGCCATCGAAATCGTCGAAAAAAATAATAAAATTAAATTTGTATTTCTTGGAGATGGTGAATTATGGAGTGAAGCTGAAAAATTAGTTCAAGAGAAGAATCTAACTTCTAAAATATTGCTTCCAGGATGGACAACAAACGTTAGAAATTGGCTATTATTATTTGATATTTATGTTTTGTACTCTCGATGGGAAGGATTATCTCTTTCTATTCTCGAAGCAATGTCGGTTGGCTTGCCGATAATTGCATCAGACATAAAAGGAAATAATGAACTTGTGCAAAATGGTTATAACGGCTTTTTAATAAAAATCGACGACAAAACTTTACTTGCTCAAAAGATTTTAAGTTTATCTACACATTATAAGATAAGAAATGAAATGGGTAAAAAAAGTCTTGTACTTGTGAAAAATATTTTTTCCTTAAAATTATTTTTAGATAGCTATAATAATTTATATAATAATTTATATAGAGTAAAATCATGATTTATTTCGGAGTATTTCTGCTTTCATTCTTAGTAACCTATTTTATGGTACCTATAAATTGTAAGCTTTCCAAAAAATTTGGTATAATTGATTACCCAAGAGGGAGACGTATTCATAAAGTTCCGACCCCAAAGAGCGGCGGCATTTCACTTTTTATTGGATTAATTGTTAGCCAATTTGTTTTAGTTTTACTTGGAGTTCAGGAGTTCAATAATCTTTTCATAGGTTTGATTTGTGGTGGATTTCTCATGCTTGTTTTAGGTTTATTGGACGATATTTATAATTTACGTCCTTGGGAAAAATTAGTTGCAGAAGTTATTATTGCTTTATTTATGATTCTCCTCGGATTCAAAATTAGATTGATCACTAATCCTTTTGGTCCATCAGTAAATGTCGGAGTTTTATCTATTCCTCTCACAATAATTTGGTTTCTGCTTATAATTAATTCAATAAATTTAATTGACGGACTTGATGGATTAGCAGCTGGTATTGCGGCAATCGTGACGCTAACATTAAGTATAGCTAGCATAGTATGTTGTAACATCTTTATTGCTTATTTTGCTTTTTCTATCTTTGGGAACTGCCTGGCTTTTCTGAAATACAATTTCCACCCTGCAAAAATATTTTTGGGAGATACTGGCAGTCTTTTTTTGGGATTTAATATCGCAGCAATATCTGTAGCAGGTAATATACAGTTCAAAGGCACGACTGCAATGACAATGTTAATTCCGATAATTGTATTATTCATCCCATTATTTGATACGATTTTGGCAATTATTCGGAGATTGAAGTCTTCTAATAGTCTCTTCGAAGCAGACAAAAATCATCTTCATCACAAAATGCTGGATATAGGTTTACCCTATAAGACAGTGGTCTTAATAGGATATTTTTTGACTTTTTTATTTGGTATTATTTCTATGGGGTTTTTATTGGTTGATAAAAAGATTCTTTTCAGTCTTTGTGTTATTTTAGGCGCAATAATATTAATAATATTATTTAATATTATTAAAAGAGATTTTTTTAAATTACATAAAAATATAAAAATATTATGAATTAAAATAAGTTAATTTCATATAAAAAAATATTGTTATTATGCAGGAATTACCTAATGACAGAAACAAAAAGAGGATTTGTAATGAAAAAGGGATTTTTAGTCTTATTACTTGTTTTTTATTCGATTTATCTTTATGGTTATCAGGCAGAAGATATATACCTAACAGGTTGGAAAACCTATACCAACACCACTCATATTCACCAGATACTTTGCAAGGGAGACTCTGTCATAGCTGCAACATGGGGTGGGGTCAATATCTTCGATAAGACAAACTCAACTTTTTCAACATTGGTAAAAAGCGATGGTTTAGGTAAAAATGATGTGCGGTCGATCCATTATATCAACGATGTTAATGAATATTGGTTCGGTACATCTGTTGAAGGCATTTCACGTTATCAAGATGGCAAATTTCTTAAACCATATCAAGAGAATCAGGGAGTTGACTGTGATTATATTAATGATATAGATGATAATGACGATTTTATTTTTATATGTACAGATCAGGGGCTTACCATGTTCGAAAATTTGGAGGAAAGAATACAATTTATTAAAACTTTTAATGCTCCAAGATGGCTGTTCAACAATTATGTGAACACAATCAATTTTGATGATTCAAATAGGATTTGGGTAGGCACGAACGAAGGAATTGACTATGCCGTTATAGACTATGACTCGATGCTGGTTGTAGATGGTTGGTGGAAACATATCAATAATACTACTCCAGGCTATCCTTTCGGGAATACTAGTATTACGGACATTGATTTTTACAATGGAAGAATTTATTTTGGAACCGAAGAGGGATTTGGAATTGTTGATAACATTTATTCCGATTCCTTAGAATTTACAAAATATACAAATTATCTACCATCCCAAAAAGTATCTTCCATCAAAGCAGCGAACGATTCTATAGTATGGATCGGCTCAGGTATGTGGGATGAGACGAATCAAACCTATGATTACGCTAATGGTATAGCAAGATACAATATTTTGGATCCCGGAGAATCTCAAATTTGGAATGAACAAGACTCGATATGCGATATGATATCCGACATTGATATCGATGATTCCGGCACTATATGGGTTAGTAGTTGGGGTGAAGATTTGTATTGTTTTAAAGATGAGATGTGGTATCACTATAAAAGGAATTGTATTAATTCAAATATAGTTGCTGAAATGATGTTAGATGATGATAATAATCTTTGGTGTGGCTTTAGTAGAATCAATCTTTCTCCGGCAAGTAAGAAAGGTGTATCTAAATTCGATGGAACAATCTGGACAAATTACGATATAAGTAATTCAGGATTAGGAAATAATACTGTCTATTCTTTATGCCAGGACAATAATGGAAATATGTGGTTTGGTCATTGGGGGGGGAGTAACAATATTTCAGTTCTAAATCCATCAAACAATGACTGGAAAATATTTAAAAATATCAATGAAGATTGGTTGTTGTGTCCGGCAATTTCGTTTCTGCTTTGTGATGAGGACAATAATATATGGATAGGCAACTATGCTGCTGGACCGGGAGGTGTAACAATCTTAAAACCTGACAGCAGCTATGTTTATTTTGCACCGAATATGTTATATGAAAATGAGCATGCAGATATGCTAACTATGAAGAAAGTAGATGGTAAGATATGGTTCGGTTGTTACTACACAGGCATTCAATATTGGGATGGTCCGGGTTTCCCACAAAATGATAGTACACAATATTGGGATAGCTTCTCTGGTGCCGACGGTCTAAGTTGTTATAATTTCGAAGTGCAGGGTTCAGGTGACTATGTGGACTATTTTTTTGCAGCATGTGTTGATGGATTATATATGTATGATTTTTATTGGCAGCAATGGTTCCGCTACACGAACGGGCTAGTTGAAGATGTTAAAATGTACCGTTGGAATGGCATCGAATGGGAAAATTACGATTATTACTGGTATGACGAAGAGGGCAATCCCGAATCGCGTATGGGTTCTGGAAAATCAAGTCAGGTTAATCAGGTGTATGTCGATCAACACGGTCGCAAGTGGATCGCTACTAATGGCGGCGGTATCTCCATGCTCGATGAAGATAACTACTACTTCAAAAATTTTACTACTGAAAATTCATCCCTTCCAAGTGATGTGGTGCTCTCTTTTGCTCATAATATTTATACAGGCGAGCTTTTTGTGGGAACTGCTGAAGGAATGTGCACATTCAATATCGGAGCTCAGATTAATAACGGGCAGGGGACAGGCAGTATTGATGATGTGGTGATTTACCCAGATCCATTCAAGCCTGCTGAACATTCTTGTATCTATTTTGAGTCCAGACCTTATGCAAAACTTCCTACCGGTGAAAATATGCTGTATATCTACAATCTCGCTGGCGAATTGGTTGCAGAACTCGAAGAGTCAGATCATTTCAGATTTATCTGGGATGGTAAAAATAGTGGAAAGGATGTTGCGAGCGGTATATATTTCTTTGTTCTTTCTTCTAAATCTGATAAGACTTATCTGAACGGAAAATTTGCAATAATCCGCTAACGTGCACTCGGAGTAAAAGTGGCATTCCAGTTGCATGATAATATACAATTTGTTCCGGGTGTCGGACCAAAAAGGGCAAAACTTCTTAATAAACTAGGTGTCAAAACCGTTAAAGATCTGCTCTTTTATTTTCCAAGAGATTACCTCAGTAAAATATCTGACAAGCGTATTGCAGATCTGAAGATCAATGATATGGCAAGTGTAAAGGGGCGTATAACCGGGTTTGACACAAAAGGGAGCAGATTTCAAAAGCAGCAGTTCCGAGTATTTATTTCTGATGGAACAGGTTATATTACTTTAATGTGGTTCAGACCAACTTCGTGGCTCATCAAACAGTTTGAAATTGGTAAAGAAATTATCATACTTGGGAAAATTCAGTACTACTATAACAAATTATGCGTGATCCACCCTGATTTTGAGATTGTGCAGGATAAAGAAAAGAAAAGTTTTTGGGTCGAGCAGGATATTCTCCCTCTATATCCACTCACGGAAGGAATATCAAATAAAATTTTACGAAAAATTGTTGGGAACGTCTTATCTCAGAAACTACTCCTAGACGAAACCTTGCCGGAATATATTAGACAGACTCAACAGCTTTTACCCTTGAACGAAGCTCTTCATAAGATTCATATTCCAGATTCTGATGAAGATATCTCAGCTTCGCGTAAAAGATTTGTATTTGAGGAATTATTTTTTCTGGAGCTGATGCTTGCACGCAAGAAAGTAAACTGGCATAAGGCATCTGGTTATTCTATGGAATTGAAAAAAACTTATACTACAAAGCTGAAAAAGTTACTCCCTTTTACTCTTACAAATGCCCAGAAGCGTGTGCTCAATGAGATCGTGGAAGACATGAGATCACCTCATCAGATGAATAGACTCTTGCAGGGGGATGTGGGTTCCGGAAAGACAATAATTTCGATTTTTGCGATGCTGCTGGCTATTGAGAACGGTTTTCAAGCAGCGATCATGGCACCTACAGAAATACTCGCGACGCAGCATTATTTTTCATTGAAGGAATTTCTCGAAAATTTCGGTTTGCGCGTTGAACTTTTACTAGGAGGAGTGTATGCAGGAAAAGAAGACATCAAGGCAGCAATAGAAAGCGGTGAAGTGGATATTGTCATTGGAACACATTCTCTTATTCAGAAAGATGTAAATTTTCACAAACTCGGGATGATCGTGATAGATGAACAGCACCGCTTCGGAGTTATGCAGCGTCTTTCATTTACCCAGAAGGGACAAACACCTGATAAGCTTATCATGAGTGCAACACCCATTCCGCGCTCACTTGCACTTACTGTGTACGGCGATCTCGATGTGAGCGTGATCGATGAACTGCCGCCATTTAAAAAAGAGATCTATACAAATTGGATTTCTTCAGATAAAAAGTCACAAGTTTATAATTTTATCACAAAACAGCTCGATATGGGACGTCAGGTATATATCGTATGTCCACTTGTTGAGGAATCCGAGAAACCGATCCGCCAGCTGGCGGATGCAACGAATACTTACAAAGAATTGCAAAGCACAGTGTTTAAAAAGTACAATGTCGGACTTCTTCATGGCAGAATGCACAACCAGGAAAAAGACGATATCATGCATGCTTTTAAAGAGCACAAAATAGACGTACTTGTCTCAACCACAGTTATAGAAGTCGGCATCGATGTGTCGAATGCCACCATTATGATGATCGAACATGCTGAGCGCTTCGGACTGTCACAACTTCATCAGCTCAGAGGGCGTGTTGGCAGGGGAGCTCATAAATCCTATTGTGTGCTTGTCGCATACGAACCCGTCAGCGAAGACGCATTGATACGGCTTAACACAATGAAAGAGACCAATGATGGATTCCGAATTTCAGAAGTTGATCTCGAGTTGCGAGGACCCGGTGAATTTTTCGGAACAAAGCAGTCTGGGTTACCTGCGTTTCGTATAGCGAATATTGTTCGTGACAGACCTGTCCTTGAGGATGCAAGGAAATTGTCTTTCGAGATTATCCAAAATGATTACAATCTTGATGATGAGAGAAATAGGGAATTAAAGGAAAAGTATAAAAAGTATTATTTGAAAAGAGAGAAGTTGTTTAGTTATTAAGGAATTAGTTGATTAACCGCTTCAGTCCTTGACGAATGTATATGTCCTATTCTTTCTCCGATGCCTCCAGGATCGTTGTAACAAAATTCTCTTTATCAAATATTCTTTGAGCAACCCGTTGAATGTCTTCGGGAGTAATTTTCTCAATTTGTGCGATCACTCGATCGATAGGGTATATATCTCTATTGTAAATGTACTGCTTTGCAAGCCGGTTCATGCGCGCAGAGGTGCTCTCAAGCCCGATCAAAATGCTTGATTTGAGTAATGCTTTTGTACGTTCGAGCTCGAATTCTTTAACAGGTTTCTCCAAAAATAACTGTATTTCTTTACCGATCAATTCAATGCTTTTCTTGCTGTATTTGGGTTTGGTTGCAGCATAAACAGCTATGCAACCAGTGTCATGGAAAAAGTCTGTAAATGAACCAATATCATAAGAAATTCCATGTTTCTCCCGAATATTTTGGAAAAGTCGCGAACTCATCCCGCCGGAAAGAATTGTATTAAGTGTGAGAAGTATGTATCGATCCTTATCTGTATATGGGAAAGTGCGAGTGCCGATGCATGCATGTGTCTGATAATTTGCATTTTTTTTGTATATATGCTTATATTTTTTAACTGGAGTCGGAGATTTTATAATTCGCTCAGAGGATGCATGGATTGATCTGTCAAAATGAAAATATTTCTCCGTAAAACGCACGAGTTTTTGATGATCAATATAACCTGATACGGAGATAATAAATCGCTCTGGATTATAGTGCTCGGACATAAAGGAGGTGCATGTAGATTTTTCAAAACGAGTAACTTCCTCTTTATATCCTACGATCGGGTATCCAAGTGAGTTATCTGGAAACAGGTTCCCATAAAAATAATCAAAGATTAAATCACCCGGAGTATCATGAATGTCATTGATCTCATCTATCACGACTTCCTTTTCTTTTTGCAATTCATCATCAGGAAAAGTGGAGTGGAGAAGCAAGTCTGAAATAAGATCAACACTTTGTTCAAGATATTCTTCGAGGCATCGTGCATAAATACAGGTATATTCTTTACTTGTAAATGCATTGATGGATCCACCGAGAGATTCCAGGTAATTAGCGATCTCGATCTTTGAGCGGGTTTTGGTGCCTTTAAACAACATATGCTCAAGAAAATGAGCAATACCGCGATTATGCACAGTTTCATCTCGCGAGCCAGCATTGATCCATACACCGATAGAAATTGATTGCACATGTTCAACATGTTCTGAAAGGACAGTAATCCCATTATCCAAAATAGTTTTTTTATAACTCATCTTATTGTTTTTCTTTAAATTTTGCTGCCATTTTATCACTTATGGATCTGGGTACATATTCCTTGATCGATCCGCCTGTGCTGATTATCTGTTTCACCAAGCTTGAACTGAGATAGAGGTATTTACTCTGAGGGATAAGAAAAATTGTCTCAATTTCTTCGGAAAGTGTTCTGTTTGCAAGAGCAATTTGCAGTTCATATTCAAAATCCGATACTGCGCGAAGCCCCCGGATCATTACTGAACTGTCCTTCTCCAGTACATAATTGACTGCGAGACCTGAAAAAGATTCTACTTGCACATTAGGAATATGTTTTGTTCCTTCTTTAACGAGCTCGACCCGCTCGTCCAAAGTAAACAGGCAATCCTTATAAGTTTCTTCTGCAACGCCAATTATAACCTTGTTAAATATCGTGGCAGCACGCTCTATGATATCAATATGCCCGTTCGTGATCGGGTCAAAGGTGCCGGGATAAATTGCTATTTCTTTCATGATATTCCTTATTTTTTCATGATCGTTTCGATGTCTGATATCTCTTTTGGTATATCTTTTGAGAGGGTTTCATGCCCTTCTTTCGTGACAAGAATGTCATCCTCAATACGGACCCCAATTTTTTCTTTGGGTATATAAATTCCTGGTTCGACAGTGATGACGTTTCCCGGTTCGAGTTTTTTTGCTCGATCAAAAAGGTCATGAGCATGCAGTCCCAAATGATGACTTACTGAGTGCATATAATATTTTTTAAACTCTTCATCCTTTTTGATCAGGTTTAATTTTTTTAGAGCTTTCTTCATCATTTTTATAGTCTCTTCCTGTAATTTGTAAAGTGTAAGACCGGGTTTGACTTTATTTATAATAGTCTTATTAATTTCGAGGACAGCATTATATACTTCCTTTTGCCGTTTTGTAAATTTACCATTTGCAGGAAACGTTCGTGAGATATCAGCACAGTATTCATTCCATTTGGCTCCCACATCAGCAAGGATGAGATCTTTAGAGCCGACTTTTCCGACATTCTTTTCGTAATGAAGAATCGTTGCATTCTCACCGCTTGCAATAATAGGGAAGAATGCCATTTGCTTTGCATTATTTCGAATACATTCATAGCGGAAGTGTGCTTCAAGTTCATATTCCATCATGCCGGGTTTTGTATTGGTAATGAGATTGTGTATCGCATCTTTCGTTATAGCGATTGCTTTCTTTATATTTTCGATCTCATCACCTTTTTTTTGCGAGCGGAGTATAGTCATAAACGTTTCTGGGTGAAGAATTTTGAGTGCCGGATAATGGGTTACGATCTCTTTGAGCTGGAATAATGAATCCGTCAAATTAGCTTCGATCTTATTTGCGACATGGTCATAGAAGCAGACTTCGCTTGAAAGAGCGTAAGTGTGAAGGACTACTGGGAACTCATCTATAAAAAAAGCATGTTCAATTCCAGAAATTTCCTTTGCATCTTCTTGTGATATTTTTTTTCCAATCCAAACTTCCATTTTAGGAATGTTTCTTTCTATGAAAAGAATACTGAGATTCGTCTTTCCGTTTTTATAAAGCAAAATTTGAGCGTTTGGAATTTTCAATCCTGTCAGATAAAAGAAATTTGCATTTTGCTCAAAATCAACAGGCAGGCTACCCGAGTCTGAAACTGTTGCCGAGAATATAGCGAGACTATTATCAGGCAAGAGTTTAAACAGTTGTTTTCTATTTGACGTGAAGAATTGTTTATCCATGTATCCTTCCTGAATATTTTTTCACATAACTTGGTTTCTGCACAGAGATTGGCAATATTTTTATTATGAATTGTTTAGGATCATTGATTTTCTGATCTAAACAGATTGCTAACTTGTGAAATATTAACATCTCCTCAAATACTTTATATGACAGAACCGTAAAAGCTTTTTCTTATAATTTTCAAAACATTATCCATATCCTGAGGAAGGGGACTGGTTACAAAAATCGTTTTATGAGTGATCGGGTGAACAAACTCGAGCTGGTGAGCATGAAGTGCCTGCCTTCTCAATGTGTTCGTGAACAAATGTCTTACGATTTTTTTGGCTCTTTCCGGCACAAGATTGATCATTTGCTTTTTTGAAGAATACAGTGTGTCACCCATTATAGGATGTATAAGATGGGAAAAATGGACCCTGATCTGGTGAGTTCTTCCTGTCTCCAACATGATCTTTGTTATATCAAGACCGGGATATGTTTCGATTACTTCATAATGAGTGACTGCGAGTTTTCCTTCTTCGAGGACTGCCATTTTTCTGCTATTCAAAGGATTTCGTCCATACAATGTGCTGATCGTTCCTTCAGGGGA
>JAVCDK010000062.1 GCA_030765865.1 Candidatus Celaenobacter antarcticus
CCAAGCTCGACGAAGAAGGCGCTAAAGCCGGCAACGCGGACGATCAGGTCGCGGTATTGATCGGGATTTTCCTGCGCATCCTTCAGCATTGCGCTGTCAACCACATTGAATTGAAGCTGAAAACCGAGTGTGTCAAAATAGGTTTTGATTAGAGAGATCAATTTCTTTGAACCCTGAATCCCCTTAAGTGTTGAGGGTAAAAATTTCATGTTGTGCAGACCGCCGCGGATCTTTGTATGATCGATCTTACCTGCCGAGTGCAAAACAGCGAGAGGACCATTTTTGTCAGTTCCATAAAAGGGTGAGGTCACTCCGTCTGCAAGGGTTTCACCAGCATATCTGCCGTCAGGAGTTGCACCGCACACTTTTCCGAAAGGAGCGTGTGTGCTAATTGCCAGCATAGATGGATCATAGGGTTCACCCAGATAGTTCAACTGCTCGGATACGTACCCACAGTAGGAGTCAAAAAGTTCTTCATAAATGGCATCGGCATAATCGTCATTGTTTCCCCACTTGGGTGCATCCATTGCTTCTTTATGAAGATCTTCTTTGCGTTCCCAGTTTTCTGCAAGAGCTTTTCTGAGTTCATCCATCGATAGCTTTTTATCGTCCCGCACCAGTTTTTTTACAGATGCAAGACTGTTCACAACATTCACCATTCCGGAACTGAGCGTAGTGGGGCTTCCATTCACAACTGCGCCCTTATCATCAAGAGATTTTCCTCTATCAAGACAGTCCCGAACCAGCATTGATGAGTAGATGAGATTGCATGTGTCCCGATGGGCTGCCATGACATAATTCCAGTAACGCTGCCAGTTCTTAATAGAATTTCTCAAATGAAATTTATAAGATTTTACTAATTCATCATAGTTTTGAGGGATTTCGGATTTTTCAAAAGTAAGTTCAGTTTGTGGGTCTAAACCCCCGTTTAAAGCTAGCTCCAACACCTTTGCATGGTTGATAAATCCTGCCTGTACCACACCGTAGCTCATTCCTTCCATTGTCGGTTCTGTGCAACCGCCCATTGCAGCATATTTACGGATAAGAGAAAGGGGGAGTTTGCTCTTTTGAAGTTCATGCTGAATATAGATCTTCAAATTGAAGAAAGCAGGAAATCCAACACCGGTTTTCACGCACTCGATCGCCTTTAAAAGAAACTTATTCGAAAGGGAATCATCATACCAGATCGAGAGTGTGGGCTGGGTTGTCTGACAATTTATTGCAGACTGAAGCACTAGCTGAGAAAGTTCATTATCAGCTCTATGCCCATTCTCATCCAGGCCACCCAAAATCATATTCTGATAGAGATTTCCCGAACCTAGTCCCTCCCATGAAAAGGAAGCCATATACTCGATTTCGGTCATCTTAACTCGCAACGCTTCAAGGAGTTCCAGCACTTTGGCATTGGTGGTCGTGCCGTTTTCAATGTCACGAATGTAAAAAGGATACATATATCTATCGAAACGCCCGGGTGAGTACCCAAGATGTGCCCCTTCGATATGTCCGGCAAGGTAGATCAGCCAGAATGCCTGCATTGCTTCATGGAAGTTCCTGGGACTTTTGGCTGGAACATACTTGCACATCTCAGCGATTTTCAATAATTCATTTTTTCTTTTATCATTCTTTTCTGTCTTTGCCAGACGCAGGGCTTCTTCTGAATAATTATGAGCCCATTTGATAGTTGCTTCAAGGGTTCTGTGTCCTGCTTTCCAGAAATATACCTTCTCGGCAGATTCATAATCTGTGACCTCGGTTTGTTTTATTAATCTCTTTGTCTTTTTTATGATATTATCGAATCCTTCAGCGAGTGCAGTTTCAAAATCCAACACATATCTTCCTTCGGGAGCAGGGTCGTGAGGAGCTGTGTAAAGACCGGCTTTCCATCCTTTTTCAATGTATTCTGCTTTATCAAAAGTATTTTTCCAGAAACGGTCTGCAACATCCTGCATACATTTTCCGCTCCAGTACTCGGCTATCTCTTTGAGGATTACTTTTTCTTCATGGGATACGAGGAATTTCTTTCCGAATACTTCATGTTTGCCTTCAGAAGCAATTTTCTGAGACTTTTCAATCCCACCACCCGTTCCAATCTCTGTGAACTTTGCCTGAGTTTCCTGCTCTTCCTTGTTCAAAGTTCTCAAAATATAATTCGTGGCATAGTTGGCATAAGGAATTGCGCCGCGTACGAACCGGGTCTTATTGCCCGAAAATAACTCACCTTCCCGAATAACAGGAGTGAGGTTTTCCAAGGCATAGGCATGGCAGTGAGCTCGTCTCTCGAATGAATTCAATCCGTCAGAGGTTTTATGTGCTTTTGTATAAAGCTGCATATATTCGACATCTACCTTCATTGGTTCGGAGAGGTAGCGGTTTCGCATTATTTTTACATTTTCTGTTGAGGGTGCTCCCTTTGTTTCTCTTGTATCATAGTGTGAGCATGAACTCATTGTTAACTCCTATTATGCTTTGCTATGTATGCCTGCATAAAGTAAAACCGGTTACTTCAAATTAATATTTCTTCACCCCTATTTGGTGAAAGATTCCCGAAAAATGATCATAAAATTAAATGTAAATATATTATTTACTGAACACGATAGTAAATTTTGTGCCTTTGCTGTTATCGAGTTCAATGGTTCCACCGATCTGCTCCACCAGACCTGTCACAATCTGGAGACCAAGAGTTTGAGTATCCCGAAAGTCAACATTATCAGGAAAAGGCTTTCCGTCATTAGCAATGATAAATTGAATATTTCCATCATTGAGATATTGCATTTTCACTGTGATAGTTCCGTTCTCTCTTTGTTGAAAGCCATGCTTAAAAGAATTTGTAATAAGTTCGTTAATTATAAGTCCGCAGGGAATAGCTTTAGCAATATCCAAAGCTACTCCTTTGATGTCCAGGTCAATTGAGATCTGCCCTGTTTTGTGCTTAAATCCGCCCATAAGCTGCCTAATGAGTGAATTGATGTAAGTGGAAAAATCTATTTGTGCCAGATTCTCTGAGCTGTATAATTGCTTGTGTACAAGTGCTATTGACTGAATCCTGTTTTGGGCTTCCTCAAAGATATCACGTACCTTTTCGTCTTCAATATTTTGCTGCTGGATGGCGAGAAGACTGGAAACAAGCGCAAAATTATTTTTTACTCTGTGGTTTATCTCTTTGATGAGAAGTTCTTTCTGCTCTATCTCTTTCTTCAGGAGTTCCTCTGCATGTACCTGGCGGGTTATATCTCGAGAATTTATGATCGCCCCTTCCGGGAATGGGGTGATTGTGACATGAAAATGCTTTTCCGATATTTCACCTTCACGATAAATGCTGTCAGGAATTACTTTTCTTTCATTATTTTTAATACAATCCACAAGTATTTTGAACATATCCATTTTATTCTTAGAAGCATAGTCTTTATACATCACATAACCAATATGGGGAGTCCTGGTTCGATGCTCTTCAATTGAATGGTTGAATCGTACGATCTTACATTCCTTATCTACAACAATTGTTTCAACGGGATTGTATTCAAAAAGGGCATTACTGAATGCTTCATTATTTTTAATTTGTTCTTCAGTTTTTTTCAGATCGCTTACATTGATAAGCACTCCCTGCCATAATGTATTTCCATTCTCAAGATTCAGTCCTCGGCATATTGAGCGGACCCAGATAATGTTCCCCTCAGATGATTTCATTCTGTATTCATAACTCAAGGATTCGTTATTATCCAGAGCTTTCTCGGCAGCTTCCTGTAAGCCGCCATAATCATCAGGATGAACATAGTCAAAAAAAGAGGTTGCATCATAATTTATCTCTTTTGAAAATTTTTTACCAACCATTTCTTTGAAACCCGGACCCAGATAGTGCATGATGCGGGTTTTGCCATCCTTGCACATTTCATAAATATAAACAGTTCCAGGAATATTTTCCGCAAGAGTACGAAATTTTTCTTCGCTTTTCTCACGTTCATGCTCTTCAAGCAGGATCTTTTCTTTTAGCAAAATACGTTCAGAAATTTCCTCGAGGATCGAAAACAGTTTCTCTTTATCAAGAGGTTTTTTCAAAAATCCTTCTACGCCTATATCGAACGCTTCGAGCAGATAATCCGGTTGAGGATAGGCAGATAGCAAGTAGATGTGAATGTCCGGGTTGTGCTGCTTGATCTTCCTAGCCATTTGCAGCCCGTTCATCCCTGGCATGTTTATATCTGTAATGACTACATCGGGAGAGTGCTTTTTAAAGAGTTCAAACCCTTCATTCCCGTCAATAGCAGAGAGGACATTTTCAACCTTGCGTCTTAACATTTCTGTCACAGAAAAAAGTACGACAGTTTCATCTTCAACGTATAAAACCGTTAATGGCAATTTTTGCATCTTTTATCCTTTATAATTATCTTTCAGCACACTGCCCGAACATTTTAATTTGAAAACTGAAAAAGGTCTTAAGCTTGTCAACATATTGTTTAATTGCAGCATGTTAAATTTATGTAGCTATGCGTGGCTTTTTCCAGCTTCCTCTTTTATAGATCATATAGGCAACAATGCTGCAAATGGTATTACTCACAACCATTGACCACCAGAGCGACTCATAAGGATACGACGAAAACGGAAGCGATAGGCGATAGAGGATGGGATAGAGGAAACTGCCTTTGAGGAATGCGATATTAAGAACTGTGCCTGAGAGAATGTATACAAGCGGTATTCGGATAAACCATAATCGTCCGATATTAAGCAGCATGGACGGCTTTGTGTGACCGGCTCCGTTAAAAGCGCCGATAAATACGAATAAAATTCCGAAAATAAAAGCAGCAATCGGCGTGACTTTGAACATTCTTCTACCCACATCAATGACCTGGGGATCATTAATAAAGAATTGTGTGATGGAACCACCAAAGAAATACACAAGCACACATCCGACGAACATGATCGCAAAAACAAGGAGAAAGGCAACATTTACACTTTTCTCCGCCCTCTTGATCTTTTGGGCACCGATATTTTGCCCGATTATCGAAGCCAGCCCGTTGCTTATGCCCATTGCAGGCATCATGAAGAAGCCGATGATCCTGTTATTTATTGCGTATGCAGCCATAATGACAGTACCGAATGAGTTTACAAATCCCTGCAGAATGATGAATCCAAAACTGGTCATGGATTGTGCTATAGATGCAGGAATGCTGATTTTCAGTATTCTCATCAGCATCTCTTTTGCCGGTTTGATCTCCGGTAATTTTGGTATGATGTAAGGGGTTTTTCTGAAGAGAAATATAATTGCAATGACCGCAGCAAGAGCTCTGGAGATGAACGTAGCCCAGGCAGCGCCGATGGTTTCCATTCTCGGGAAAAATCCGATTCCGAATATCAGAAGCGGATCCAGGATGACATTCAAACTCACAGAGATGATCTGAATTTTCATCGGAGAGATCGTGTCACCCAGTCCGTGAGAAAAGCTCTGATATGAAAGAAACACAAACATGAATATCATACCCATAATGATGATAGTAATGAACTGCTTTGCAAGGTCGAATATCTCATCCGGGGTTTGGAGGAGGTACAAAATATCGTTTATGAAGAGAAATCCAACTACGATAAACAAAATCGAGAAGATTGCCATGATCAGAGCAAACTGACCGACCACTTCTTTCATCTTTTCCATTTTATTGGCGCCCTTGTACTGAGCAATAAGAGAAGTGCCGGCTATAACAAAACCAAAACCGAAAGATGAGAGGAAGAAGATCAGGGGAAAGGCAAGTCCTACCACAGAAACAGCATGTCGGGCATTCTCACCCAATTTACCAAGCCAGAAAGCATCAGTGAGATTGTAGAACATTTGTAAAAAATTGGAAAACATGATAGGAAGAGAGAGCTTAACCAAATTTTTAAGAAGGTTTCCGCGTGTAAGATCTATTCCGGTAAATGCCATAAAAGGTAGATGTTCCTACTTCTTAGAAGTGATATTTCGGGAGGGAAAAATGGTCATCAAATGAATTGGGTGCTATAAATTTTTCATTACAAGATCGTAAACAGTATTAACCGAAATTGCTTTTACGCACTGATTATCTTTGCAGGTTGTTTTTCTATGATTGAATGCACTTACGCACGGGCTGCAGCTGAAATCAGTATATAAAGCATGACAATTATCGCCAAGAGGTCCATATAATTTTGGTGTTTCAGGTCCGAAGAAAACGATGTTTGTAATGGGCGTCAAACTCGCAAAATGAGCCGGTCCCGAATCATTGGTCACAAGCACATCTGAAATATTGAAAAGGTCGATTATTTCCCGCAAAGTAGTTTTATTTGTCAGATCAATTATCCTATTCGGAGATTCTTTCTGGATAATCTTTGCATCCCTGCTTGCATCATTTACTCCCATTATGACGATGAATGTATTCTCCAACCCGGATAACCTTTTTGCAAGTTCGCAATAATTTTGGAGAGGCCACGCGCGGATGGGAAGTATTCCTGCATTTGGATTGAATATGATCAGCTTGGAGTTCTCATTTATTTCCGAATTTTCCTTTTGCAGTTTCAAGAAAACATTGTTCTTTGCCTCATCGGAAGATGCAATATACGGCACATAAGGGATATCTTCGATGTGTTTTTTTAGTTTTGGATACTCTTTAAAAGGAGCAACAAGTGAATACAGAAGATTATAAAAATTATACGAAATGTGCTGATGTGGATTGTAGGTGACCCGGTGTGTGAGGAAATTACCGCGATAAAGCCCTTCCATGTGGAATTTATAATATCCTACCCGATTATGTGCTCCGGATAAATACGAAATGATGCTGGTCGCCCGGGAAAAAAGTTCCATGTCAATATAGGTATCGATAGGGATTTTGTGAAATATTTTTAGTACCGAAAGAGTGGAGAAAACAAAGTGTGAGAAATTCGAACAATCGATAGTAAGAACATTTTCTTCTGGAATTGCTTCTGTGATATATACACTTTCTTTATTCTCTTCAAAAATGAGGAAATATATTGTCGAATCTGGAAACAGCTCTTTCGTTTTTTGCAGGACTGAATATGCGAGTATTGCAGAACCCATTTCGGAAAGCTCAACAAACAAGATATTTCTTGGTTGAACCGGTTTCTTAAGCGAAGGTTTGAAAAGCGTACGAATTTTATAGAGAACAGTAAAGATCGCACACATCGGGATTCCAAGCCATTTATCTATCTTACGAATATTCTCAACATCCATTATTCTGATCCTTATCCATTGCTTCGCCCACTTTCTGAACCTAAGTGTATTTGGTCAAATTTATTTACAAAGATATTGAACACACCAAATTTATCAAAATTATAGAGATATTCAAAAAATAATGGAAAAATGTAAAATCATCTTTGCCGACCTTGACGGGACGTTGCTCAGGCATGATAGAACCATAAGCGCTGAAGACCTTGCAGTTCTCGAAGAGCTGGCTAAAAAAAATATCGTGCGGGTTCTTGCGACAGGCAGATCGCTTTATTCATTAAGCAAAATATTCGAGGACGATTTTCCGCATTTTGATTACATTATTTTTTCTTGCGGAGTAGGTATTATAAACTGGAACACAAAGGAAATACTTTGCTCTCACTTTCTTTCAAAGGATGAGATCGCATGTGTCAGGCAAACCCTTAACCTTCACAATATTGACTATATGATACACAAACCGGTGCCGGAAAATCACAGGTTCCATTATCAGAAATTCAGTACGGAAAACAATGATTTTGATCGCAGATTTTCTTATTATAAGGACTACGGGTCACCCCTTACGTCGAATGAGAAAAATATTGAAAAAGCATCACAGGTACTTGCAGTGATACCGGAAGACATTGAAAAATTTGAAATGATAAGAAGATTGTTGCCCGATCTGAGGGTGATAAGAACTACGTCTCCCATCGACCATACGTCCCTATGGATAGAGATATTTCCGAAAAATGTTTCAAAAGGTCATGCTGCCGAATGGCTCTGTACACATCTCGATATTCCACAGGAAGAAACCTTCAGCATTGGTAATGATTATAATGACATAGAGCTCCTGGAATGGACTGCACACAGTTATGTCGTGGAGAATGCCCCCGAAGAGCTGAAAAATAGATTTAAAAATACTGCATCAAATCAGTGCAGTGGGTTTTCAAAAATGATAAGAGAAAAAATTTTCTAATGGATGACAAAAAGAACTCGCGATTGTCGTGTTCGATCTTGAACGTCCAGATACAGCAAAAAGGATTTTATAAGAGGTCATAAATGAAGAATATAATCATCATATTTGTATTAATGTGTATTACATTTTCTATAAACGCTGAAGTGCTGAATGAAACCGAGATCGGGCTCATAAAGACACTCCTCGAACAAAACGATATGTCCCTTCAGTCTTTGAATTTTCTGAAGGACTGGGCGCGGGATACGAAATTCAAACTTCCTATTGTAGTCGATATTCTCAATAATCCGCTCCAATTCCCAAAATTTGTGGATCAGACTGAAACGCTGTGCG
Source organism: Candidatus Celaenobacter antarcticus (assembly GCA_030765865.1). Taxonomy (GTDB): domain Bacteria; phylum Cloacimonadota; class Cloacimonadia; order JGIOTU-2; family JGIOTU-2; genus Celaenobacter; species Celaenobacter antarcticus. The sequence goes on from JAVCDK010000062.1 coordinate 8,463, forward strand.
AAAAACATGATCCTTCTCAAATGATCTGCGAATATGCCGATATATTATTTCAAGCAGGTTGGATAGATACATTTGATGACAGTCTGTTTGAGAATTATTATAAGGATAATGTGCGAGAAGCAAAGGATATTTTTGGTTATGTCGAATATGTCTGGGAATTTACCGATTTTTTTTATAAAAAGGCATGGGTAAAAATTACCAAAGAAGAAAAGGATATCCTCACATATTTATCATATTCGCTCTGGGAGGAAGATGAGGATTCCCTTCGTTACAAAGCGTTTTATGAAGATAACCGGATAACCGAGTATGACAGCTTGAGCATAGAAGAAGATGTAATACCCATCATTGAAAAAATTGATTTTCCATCACTCATGTATGCAGCAAACATTTCACAAAAAGGTTTTGATATACTCAAAGAAAATTTACAGAATATTACATTTCAAAATAAAAAAAGACTGATACACAATTCTCAATTTGGTATGATGTGTATTGGCACTACTCAACCGGATAGATATGAACAACAATTTTCCTTTATTCTCGACACCGCCGGAAATGATCTGTACGAAGCCCCGATCAAAACCGATTGGATACATCCTTTTTACTATGTCCTCGACGTGCAGGGCAATGATACATACCGGAATGATACGATAGGGAATTTGTTCCATGTTTTTGCCGGAATAGGCATTTCTTATGATATGATGGGTGATGATGTTTACACTGGAGATGATTACACGCTCAGCTCATTTTTGGGTTACCTCCTTTCCTGTGATAACGATGGGAATGATATCTATGATGGAGGACTGAACAGCATTGCAGCAGCAACTTTCGGATTGAACCTACTTATTGATGAAAATGGTTGTGATCATTATTCCGTTACAGAGCTTGGAGAAGGATTTGCGGGACCGCTTGCTGCTGGATTTCTTATTGATATTGATGGAAGTGATATGTATTATGCAGGTGGTAAGTATCTTCACGTTCCTCTTGCGCCATTTGATCATCGAGCTCTTTCACAGGGCTTTGGTTTTGGAGTACGTCCTTATCTTGGAGGCGGTATTGGTGTACTGTATGATAAAACAGGCAATGATGTCTATCAAGGGGCAGTGTATAGCCAGGCAGTTGCATACTGGTATGCACTCGGTATTATCATAGATAAAACAGGGAACGATTTTTACACCGCAGTATATTATCCTCAGGGGAGCGGTATTCATCTCGCAGGTGGATTTCTATATGATGAGGAAGGGGAAGATCATTACTATTCCAAGCACGGACCGGGACAGGGAGCAGCACACGATTATGCCGTTGGATATTTGATCGACAGAAAAGGAAATGATGTCTATTCTGTGGAAGGTGGAAATGGATTAGGATTAACAAATTCGGTTGCTCTTTTCCTCGATGCCTGTGGTAATGACAGATACGAGAGGAACGTGACCAGCAATTATGGCTTTGCCAACACAGCACGCAACACCGGAAGCATCGGCATTTTTCTCGATACAGGCGGAAACGACATTTATCCTATCTCATCAGATACAAGCGGATATCAAGAAAGGTTTCAGAATGATTCCCAATGGTCGTACGGCACCTATGGACTGGGATGGGATACACTTATGGTTGTCGAAGAGAAACCTGCGATGGAAGAAAAAACAGAAGAAGATGCTGCAACAATAGATTCACTTGCTTCGATTAATGAAATATTCTCTATTGCTTCCGAATGGGGAGTGGGAAGCAGCACAAAAAGAGTGGCAATAGCTGCTGAAATTTTACTGAATAGAGATGCTGAAGCATCGGAATATATATTTGAAAATAAAATGGATACAAGGGGTTCGCTGGAATATAGGGCAATTTTGAATTATGCAAAAGAATCTACTGTGTTTGGTGTGTATCTTCCCAAAGCTCTCGCTGACGAAGATAGTGTTGTTGTGAAAAATTCCCTTGCTTTAATCGGCGAACTGCATGATTCGACCCTTATTGACATACTGTCAGCAATGCTCGATAAAAAGAAGTACATCCCCAGCGTGCTTTCTTCTCTCGGAAAGATGAAAACAGATGGTGCGGTTCAACTCCTTGAAAAGTACATGAACTCACCCTCAGAGCGTATCAGGATTATTGTAGCACGAGGATTTTTGCTTGCCGATACACCTCGAAGCATTGAACTGTTGAGCAAAATGAAAGACGACTCCTCCTTTTTGATCAGAACGATGTATAAACTGAAAAAGGAGAAGTAATAGCATTGCGTGAATCTTAACCACAGATAACACCAGCCTTCGTTTCGACAAGTCGATACTTCAGCTCGGCAAGCAGAGGAATATTCACTTGTGGCAAAGTAATTCTCCCTAAAAAGTCATGTCATTCCCGTGAAAACGGGAATCCAGTTTTTTTGATAAAGAGGAAAAAGTGTGATGTTATTTATGATCAATACGAAGTTTATAAATTCTGATAGCACTTAAAGATACGCAGCATGAACTGAATTTCGCAGATACAGGAATTGATTTATTTTTCAAATCACCAATCAAGGCACTCTACGTCGTGAGAAGACAGTACTCATTTCACTAAACATAAAAAAGTCAGTATCATTTAAACTCGAAAGACAAAGAACACAAAGAGATTATTCATTTTCAATTTTCTGTTTTTAATTTTTCATTTTAGATTATCGGCGCACATTAACATAATCCGTTCTATTAATTAAGGTTTTAGTTTCTTAGTGTATTTCCGAGACTTTGTGTCTTCGCGGCTCTGTGGTGAAATTTTAAAATGGTACCCCGGAGAGGATTTGAACCTCCGGCCAACGGTTTAGGAAACCGCTGCTCTATCCATCTGAGCTACCGGGGCATGGGTGTACAAAGACAAAACTCAGGTTAAAATGTCAATCTTATCAGCAGATAGAACACTCTGCAAACCGCTCTCGGTTTCCAGCTTCAGCGCACCATCATGAGTAATTCCCCGAACAGTACCGAACAATTGTCGTTCACCTGAATAAATAACAACTTTCTTATTTGTGAGTATGTGAAACTTCTCAAAATATTCTACAAAGTGAGGAAATCCTAATTCATTGAAAAACTTTAGATTTTCCTCGAAAGTTTCCAGAATCACTTTCAGAAATCTTTTTAATGCGACTTTCTTGCCAGTTTCAATCAAAAGCGAAGTTGCAATTCCTTTAAGACGATTTGGAATTACTTTGATATTACAGTCAATACCAATTCCTATTACAGTGCCATGCGTGTTTGAGGAAGTAAGTATTCCTCCCACTTTTTTATTATTCAAAAAAATATCATTTGCCCACTTGATCGAGAATGTGAGTTCCGGAAAGATGGAACTGAGAACCTTATGAATGATCACACCTGTAAAAAGTGTAATTGTTGAAGGGAACTGTGTTCTTGGAAATCCAAGTGTAAAATACAAACCCCCGACCGGTGAATACCAGTCGCGTTCAAGACGACCCTTACCACCTGTCTGCTCCCGGGCACAAATAACGAAATTACTTTGGAGGGTAGAATTTTCCAAATATGGACCTGCAAATGCGTTTGTAGATTCTACTTTTTTGAAGAATTTGATTACAGGAAAGAGCTCTGTTTTCATGGCTCATTTATGAGAAGGCATTCTTTTCTGGACAAGAAAATTCTGCTTCAGGTTTAAGAAACCAGAACTATGGCAAATTCATTTTTTCAGAGATTATGTAAAAATCACTTAAAACGTTTCATCAAATTCGGCATTGTGGGCGGAAGCGGCACAGTTGTTAATCTGGGAGCGCAGTATCTTCTCACTCTTGCGGGAATGCACTATATCTTTGCAGGGGTGATTGCAACCGAGATTTCGATCGTCAATAATTTTCTGCTTAATAATTTCTGGACGTGGAAGGATAATCCGGCAAAGACAAAACGCAGCTTTGTTGCACGGCTCCTCAAGTATAATTCTTCAATGATCATTACAGGCATTGCCCAAAATCTGCTTATGATATTTTTCACGGAAGTATTTATGATCAACGACCTGATCTCAAAATTCATTGCGATCTTGATCATTACGATCATAAATTATATAATTCACTATTTCTGGACCTTCAAAGGAAGCAAAGATGAGCAAGAATAGATTGAGTTATGATGAGAAGGCATTCATTTTTATTGGAGTGCTGATTATTTTCAAATTAGTCTATACCATTGGACTCAACATCATTCCTGATGAAGCATACTACTATCTCTGGGGCAGAAATCTTCAGCTCTCATATTTTGATCATCCCCCTATGATTGGATGGATCTTTGGATTCCTTTCATTATTTTTCAAGAGTGCCGAATTTGTGGTGCACTTGCAGCCGATTTTACTTGGAGCGGGAACATCTTTGTATGGTTATTTTCTTGGTAAGGAAATGTTCAGCGAGAAAATTGGATTTACTTTTTTAGTAATGAGCAATATGACGCTCCTCCTTTTTGCGGGCACGATAATTGCCACGCCGGACACACCAATGATATTCTTCCTGATGGCAGGTATATTTCACTTTTACAGGGCAAGCAGAAACGGAAAATGGATCCAATGGATATTGGCAGGAATATTTTTCGGATGTGCATTACTTTCCAAATACGTGGCAGTTTTAGTATTTCCTGCTCTTTTACTTTTCTTGATATTCACTCCTGAACGCACGTGGCTGAAGAGCATCAAACCTTATATTGCATTAGTAATTTCCTTTGCTGTATTTCTCCCTGTGATCATCTGGAATGCTCAACATAACTGGCTTTCATTCTCATTTCAGTTCCAGCATGGAATTGGTGGCAGCTTTCCGAACTGGCAAAAATTTGGAGACTTTATAGGAGGACAGGCAGGTATTTTGGGCCCACTTTTGTTTATCATTTTCATTATTGCATTGATAAAAATTATTGCTGAATGGAAGTATCATTCAAAAGAAGAGAAGTTACTTTTCTTCATGGCGCTGGTGTTTTTTGGCTTTTTCCTTATCTCATCCATGCAGAAAAAGGTGGAAGCGAACTGGGCTGCTTTTGCATACATTCCGGGAATGCTGCTCATTACCTACCTGTATTTGCAGGACTGGCAGATGCACACGGGCTGGAGGATCACATGGGTCATAAACTGGTTTCTGCTCGTCATTGTGCTTCTTGTCGTGCTTGTTCAGGTCTATGTGCCGGTCATACCGATAAAGTACGATCCCACAGACCAGTTTCACGGCTGGAAGCAACTTGGATCTGATGCAGAACTCATTATTGATGACTATCCAGATTTAATTCCTGCTGCGAACAGGCACCAGATCGCAAGCGAACTTATTATATATTCCAAACACGATGTTGTGTGTTTTGATCTGGGTAATCGGATTCATCAGTTTACTTTGTGGAGAGATGATGAGGATTTACCCGGTAAGGATTTCCTGCTTTTTGATCAATCAAAGAGACTGAATAAATCGGTTATTAACAGTTTTGAAGAAGTAGAATTTATCACCTCGATTCCTCGTTTCAGAGGAATGAAATTATTACAAGTGGTAATGATTTATAGGGCTGAGAATTTTCTAGGTGATAAAGAATAAATCGAAGAGCGATCCGCATTTTGTGCAGGATGAACCTGCACCTACCCACCAGCTGGCGGGGTAGAGACGGGTTTATCCCGTCGGGAATAAATAAATTATTATATTATCAAAAAAGGAGAGTCATGAAAAAAAGATATATTTGCATTGGGGTATTAGTGGCTTTGGGCATGATGTTTTCATTCGCATATGCAGATGCACAAAGCAATTTGCAATCAGTAGTCAAGGGCAACAACAGTTTCTGTTTCGATCTGTATCAGGAGCTGAAAGGAGAAGAGGGCAACTTATTCTTTTCACCATATAGCATTTCAACAGCACTTGCTATGACTTATGCTGGTGCACGGGGAGAGACCGAAAAACAAATGGCACAGGTCATGCATTACACACTTCCTCAGGAAGAATTGCATCCGGCTTTTTCAATCCTTCAGTCGGATCTGAATACCATAGAAAAGAAGGGAGATGTCCAACTGAATATTGCCAACTCCCTTTGGCTGCAAAAAGGAGATCCATTCCTGGACTCTTTTCTGGGTTTGAACAAAAAATATTATAATGCGGGGTTGTATTTTGTGAATTTTTCTCAATCTGCCGAAGTCCGGGATAAGATCAACGTATGGGTGGAAGATAAAACTCATGATAAGATACAGGATTTGATCAAACCACCGATACCATTACCTGAGACCTCCCTGATCCTTTGCAATGCTATTTATTTCAAAGGCAACTGGCTCAGTCAGTTTGATAAAAAAAATACGAAGGATGATGATTTCTACTTATGCAAAGATAAGACCATTCGGGTTCCTATGATGTCTCAGAAATTTGATTACAGATATATGGATTTTGGCGATTTCGAAGGTATAGAATTATCCTATGAGGGTGAAGATATATCAATGCTTATGTTTCTCCCAAAAGAAATAGATGGTTTATCAAAACTTGAAAATTGTATGACTGCTGATACTGTGACAATATGGGTCAATGAACTTTTAGCAGTGTATGAGCGGACGGTTCTTGTCACCATTCCAAAATTCAAAACCATTTGTGAATTTGAACTCGCACGGGTTTTATCTGATATGGGAATGCCCGCAGCATTTTCTCCTCAGGCAAATTTCTCAGGCATGAATGGGAAGAGTGGTCTTTTTATCAGCAATGTGATACACAAGGCATTTGTAGACGTGAATGAAGAAGGAACAGAAGCCGCAGCAGCGACAGCAGTTGTTATGTTAAAAAGTGTGGCAGCAAAGCCATTGGAATTTCGGGCAGATCACCCCTTTATATTTTTGATTCGGGAAAACAAAACAGGAAGTATTTTATTTATTGGAAGAATTGTTGATCCGATGAAATAATAATAGAGCAGTCATGGACCACTCCATGCTGAACTAAACGGTGCAGGATGAACCTGCACCTACCCCTCACTTTTTGATGTAGAGACGGGTTTCTCCCGTCGGGACATGAGGAAAGATTTGATAAACAGTTTGACAAAGAGGTGATGAAATTGAAATAAACCGTGAGCTGTATATTATAACTTGACGATAAATTAAATCCACAAACATTTGACACTAAAGGTTAAAGAGTGTCAAATGTTGGAGGTAGATTTGGATAAAGATAAAAAGGAAATTTCAAAAAAGATAAAAGATAGATTTTCATCTTCGGAGGTAATTAATCGAAAAGAGTTATATGATTTCCTGGAGAAGAACTTCTTTCCCGGATTAAAGGAAGCAACATTTCGTTGGCGCATTTACGAACTAAAAAAAGATAATGTGATTACTCCTGTTAAAAGGGGGGTATATCAGCTATCAAACGATAAAAATATTTATAAGCCCAATGTGAACCAAGCCATCCAAAAAATTAGTCGTATATTGTTGAAAAAATATAGTGATCTTTCTTACTGTATCTGGAATTCAAACTGGCTAAATGAGTTCTCAAGGCATCAGGTTGTGAATGAAGTTATATTCGTGGAAGTAGAAAAGGAGCTAGTGCGATCCATATTCAATCTTTTGCTGGATGGCTCATGTAGGAATGTTTATATCGAGCCGGATAAATTTATGACTCAAACCTATATATCAGAGAATCAAACCTCGATCATTGTGAATTCCATGATTTCAAAGTCTCCGATTCAAGCAGTTAGAGATGTTAAAGTTCCCAGATTGGAAAAGATGTTGGTCGACCTCTTCTCTGATGATAAATATCTCGTTGCTTACAAGGGACATGAGCAGGTAGTTATTTTTGAAAATGCGCTTAACGAGTATCAGATTAATTTATCTAACCTTATCAACTATAGTCGCAGAAGAAAAAAAGATAAACTAATCACGGACTTCCTGATAAAGGATCTGAATCTTGATAAGGAATTAATGAAATGATTAAGGCAAATTCGTTTAGTAAGGAATGGATAGATAGCTTAAGGGTTAGGAAGAAAAAGATAGATACAACTCTTTGCGAAAAAATGATAAGAGCCTTAGGGCTATTGGAGCAATTAGTCACAAATGGACTGGATTTTGTTTTCAAAGGAGGAACTTCCCTCATTTTACTTATAGAAAAGCCGCAAAGGTTTTCAATCGATATTGATATTAATGTAAATGAATCAAAGGAAAACCTGATTAAAATTTTGGATAAAATGAATTCAACAAGTCTATTCAAATATTATAAGGAAAAAAAGAGAAAAGATGGAGGAATTCCAAAAGCTCATTTTAACTTTTACTATGATTCGGCTGTGAATAATAGGGAAAATTACATAATGCTTGATGTTCTTTTCGATGAACATTCATATCCCGAAATTGTTAAAACACCCATCCGGTCAATTTGGATTGATACCGATGAAGATATTCAACACGTGAAAACTCCAAGCATAGATTCGATTCTTGGAGATAAGCTCACTGTCTTTGCACCTCATACTACAGGAATAAAATATGGGATTGGTAAATCAATGGAAATGATAAAGCAACTTTTTGATATCTGGAGATTATTCGATCGTGTTGAAGATATGGATGTTGTAACTACATCTTTCAAGAATATTGCCGTAAAAGAATTAAGATATAGACAATCGACTAAGTCCTATAAGGATGTCTTGCAGGACATTATTGACACGTGCCTGATCGTTTCTCATTTCCCGGGTAGTGATAAGAGTGATCCTGAAGAACTTAAGGAATTATGGAGTGGAATGGAACGGTTTAGGGGATTTCCAATTGATATGCATTACAGAGCAGATGACGCCATTCTCTCTGCTGCAAGAGCAGCTTACCTTGCTGTAAAAATATTGAATGATGATTATAGCAAGATTGAAAAGTATTCGGAAAAGATAAAATTGGAAGATCCGGATTTCCCGAAAAAATACCATCACTTGAGAAAAATTAAACGAAGATTACCCGAAGCGTATTATTATTGGTGTAAATTGCTAAAATTTAAAAGAAATTGAAATTCCCCGAAGTGATGGATTTATTGTAAGATCATTATTATCATTCTCCGCATGTAAGGCAACAATTTTTTTCGTAATGATATGGCTGAGTAATGCGCCGACAAGCACGTCAGAAACCCAGTGCTTGTTATTGTACACCCGGGCAAAAGAAGTACACGCAGCGAGCGCATAAGAAACAATTCCCACTACAGGTTTATCCTTAAATTCTTCTGCCAGCACAGTCGCCCAACTAAAAGCAATCGAAGCATGCCCGGAAGGAAATGCAATATTATGAGTGGAAAAAGAAGGACCATCCCAGATATCGGGGGAGTCCGAAGCAGAGGGACGATGCCGGTGCGCGAGAAATTTTATTCCGTTTACGGTAACTCCAACAATCGCAAAACTTTCGAGCATCTCAAGTGAGATTCTCCGAGCTTTTTCATCCTTAGCCAGAGCGCCATAACAATATAATAATACTTCAGCAGGGAGCACCACATACCCGTTGCCAAGCTGGTTTGTTATATCAGTAAAAGAAGTAAGAAATTCCGATCTATTATCCTGAACAAAATTTTGCATTTGCCTATCATACACATAGAGCAGAATAGCTGAACCGGCAAAAATGCCGGCTTTAAACCAATCGCTGGAATCCCATTGCAAGGGGGATGTATAGACTTTGTAGGTATTATTAAATGCTTCAGAAATGAATTCTTTGTTTATGTAATAGTCATGTTCGTTTGCCAGAAGCATACAGGGAGATAGTAAAATGAGTGTCGAAAGGATCATTATTACTACTATCAAATAAAGCATCGAATGGTGCAACACACAAGTAGGATTTGGCTTATTATTGCGCTCCCAAGCAAGGGCTTGGGAACGAGAAGGCATTTGATCTGAAACTACGCTTTTTTTCATGACTATAAAATCAACATTGCATCCCCGTAGCTGTAAAATCTGAAATTCTTTTTTATAGCTGTTCTGTATGCTTCCATGATAAGCTCATATCCCGCAAATGCGGAAACCAGCATAAGCAGTGTTGAGCGAGGCAGGTGAAAGTTTGTGATAAGCGTATCAATAATTCTGAAGGAATAACCCGGGTAAATAAAAATATCTGTGTGCTTATTCCCGAAAGTAAGGTGCCTGCCTTCTGCAAAACTTTCAAGAGTTCGCACGCTCGTAGTGCCTACTGCGACAATTTTCTTTCCTTTTTCAATCGCGTTGTTTATTTTTTCTGCTTCATTTTTTGATACTGAGCAGTATTCGGTGTGCATCGTATGATCTTCGATATTCTCTACCATTACCAGTCTGAAAGTGTCGAGCCCGATGCGCAGGTTAACTTTTGCAGAAGAAATCCCACCTGACTCTAATTTATGTATCAGCTCAGGTGTGAAGTGCAAGCCGGCTGTCGGAGCTGCGACCGATCCTTCCTTATTTGCAAACACTGTTTGATAACGTTCTACATCGAGTTCGGTTGCTTCCCTCTTTATATAAGGTGGGAGCGGAACTTTGCCGATTTTATCAATTATCTTAAAAAAATCTCCTTTATAGGAAAATCGTATAAGGCGTTCTCCTTTGTCTCCCCATGCTATGATCTTGCCTTTCAGGATTTCTCCGAGTATCATCTCTGAGCCGATCTTAAGGCGGCGTCCGGGTTTTACAAGGCATTTCCAGGTGTTTTCATCGACCTGCTCGAGAAGAAGCACTTCGATCTTTCCGCCGGAAGGTTTTTTCCCCACAAGGCGCGCAGGTATGACCTTCGTCTCATTCATGACAAGAAAATCATTGGTATTCAGATAGTGTGTTATATTTTTGAAAACATCTGTCGAGATCGAGTTTTCTTTTTTATTTATGATCATCAGTTTGGATTCTTCCCTTTTTTCAGAAGGATACTGCGCGATCATTCCTTTGGGCAGCACATAATCAAAATCAGAAACAGAAAATTTTCTCATGTACTACTTATTGATGCTCAATCCGGTATTTTCCGCATCTTTCAGAAACATAGTAAAGTTTCCATACTTGATTCTTATAATCAGTTTTACCGGTATTTTGTATTCATCATCGGTGACCCAGATATCCATCACAATAGAAGATTTTTTTTGAGATTCCTTTGGTATAATAGGCGTGATCTTATAACATTCTTTATCGCCAAAAATTGTAGTGAGCTTCTCTTTTTTCTCAACAAGCAATTTTACAGGGTGATTATCTCCATCCAGGCTTATATTTAAGTTAAGCGTGTCACCCACTATAAATTCCTGCAAACGTACCCAGTAAATGATCGTATACGTGTCCTGCGGATCGGCAAGAGAAGTGCTCTTTTTTTTGGTTTGACCGCCCTTTTTGTAGGTCACATAATAGTATGTCGTGTCTTCAGGAAAGTAGTAATGGATGCGGTATTGCTTCCAGTTTCCCTCGGAAATGCGTTTAATGAATTTGCGAACGACAAACTTGTTATTATCCCAGTAAGATTCTGTCTCGTCGCGTATCTTATACACAAAATCGAAGATAGGATTTGTTTTCGATAATGTTTTGATACAATAACATGGATGCCCCATAATTTCTCCGCCGTCTTCGAGGGTCATGGTAAAGGTGCCGGCATTCACAATACCGAAGGATGTATTGTATATGAGCTTCTCTTCGATCTTAAAAGGTACAGCTTCTTGTGCGTGAAGTACGATTGCAAAAAGCAGTAAAAAGAAAATAGGGATGGCTATTGTTTTGATCTTCAAAATATTTCACCTCATTTTTTATGAGTATCTGCAAACCAATGTGTAATGTGATCTGTGATCTCGAATGGATTTGAGACCCTATTCGGCTGCAAGGGCATGACATTTATAAAGTATCGCCCATAATTCTTTGAGAAAATTCTTGAATCAAGGATAACTACAACGCCCTTGTCTGTCTTGTTCCGGATCAATCTGCCAAATCCCTGCTTAAAATGGAGGAGAGAGATCGGGAGCGTGTAATGGAGGAAAGAATTCTTGCCTTCTGCAGTGAGCTTGTCCAGGTATGCCTCAACGAGCGGTTCTGTAGGTACAAGGAAAGGAAGTCGGAACAACACAAGAATTTCAAGAGATTTTCCCTGCACATCCACACCTTCCCAGAAACTTTTCGTGCCAAGCAGCACTGAATTTTCATCATTTCGGAATATATTGAGGATCGTCGTCCGTGAACCACTTTTACCCTGAGCGAGGAGTGTAAGTTCATTTTTTATTGCAGAAGTAGAGAGCGCAGAGTAGGCAGCATCAAGGTCTCTATAGGAGGTAAAAAGAACAAGCGTACCTCTTTTATGCGCACTGAGAATTTCTTCAACCAGGGAAAGTGCCTGGGGTGAGAAGAAAGGGTCTTTTGGGTTAGGCAGGAAATCTGGAATGAGCACTTTCATCTGCCTGGGATAATCAAAAGGAGAGGATGCAATGTATTCCATGAGTCGTGTCTGCTCGACATCTTCGAGTCCGGTGAGATGTTTATAGAATTTGAATTCCTGCCTGATTGCCAGGGTAGCGGAAGTGAGCACCACAGTTTCCAGTCTATCCCAGAAATATTTGAAGAGTGGTTCCCTTACTTCGATCGGTGCGCATACGATCGCAGAGTGAGGCATCATATCCGATCTGATATCATTATCTGAAGTTTCCAGCCAGAAAGCATAATTTTCAAAATCCGGACTGAACACATGCTCGAAGCATACTATGAGTTCTACCATCTGGTTGATGATGCCCTCGAGATCGGACATGTTCTCATCATATTTTGGAAAGGTTTGCGGGCTCACATCCGGGAATGCCGAATGAAGCCGGGTAAGTTTTTTGTTGAGCTCAGAAAGGGCGCTGCTGATGTCCTCGAGCGGTACTTTGACAGGTCTGAACACATCGAGATCTTTGAAGCGGAGTTTTCTGTAATTTCCTCTTGTGAGAACGATCTGCGTCAGGTACTGGAACAGGTCTTTGCCCTTTTCTTCAATAGTGTCGATTGGCTCTTCGCAATCATCTAGAATGCTTTTGTATATCTTCTTTTTCTCATCCGGCAGAGTGCTTTTTGTGATGCCGATGCGGAAGTTGTTTATAATACCGTATTGGAAATCTCCCTTAGTAAGAAGTTTACGTGTAATATTAAGAAGATCCGGCATGGTTATGGAAAAGCCGAAATGGACTGCGGCAGCGTTGGGGAGATTATGTGCCTCGTCGATCACAAGATTGGAATAGTTGCCCAGTACGGAAAACTCGTTTGCTGCGTCTGACAGAAGAAGTGCGTGATTTATGATCACGAGATTTGCACTATCTGCCTGTTTGCGGATATTCATAACAAAGCACTGCTCATAATAGGGACACTTTCTTCCATGGCACGAGGTTCCATCTGACGCAACCTTCGACCACAAGCCGCTTATATATGGTTTGAAGGATTGATTTTCTTCGACATCACCGGTCTTGGTCATCTCTGCCCAGACGATAAGATTGAGCAGGAATTTCATTTCATATTGTGTGAGATATCCGTTAATATCTGAGAGCACATTATACCATTTTCTCAAGCAGAGATAATTTGACCGTCCTTTGAGAAGAGCTGCAGTGAACGTTAGATCTGTCGTTTCCTGAATGGTAGGAATATCTTTAAAAAAGAGCTGTTCCTGAAGATTTTTTGTATTGGTTGAGATGATGATCCGCTGATTTGAGACTTTCGAATAATAAATAGAAGGTATAAGATACGCGAGAGATTTTCCAACACCCGTTCCTGCTTCGATAAGCAGAAGATTTCCCTCCTGGTAAGCTTCCGTAACCCAGGCAACCATATCGATCTGCCCTTTACGATATTCATATTTTCCGAAATTATCCGCAAGTGAGCCACCCTTTTCAAAGAGCTGCAGTATCTCATTTTCATCCATAATGACACTTGGCGGTTTCCCCTCCTTCATATTTGAGATATAATTTGGTCTGGTAAAGAATGGGATTGTGGGAGCGCTTTGCTTTTGCCTTTGCAGATACATTTTTGTAAGATATCCCCGTATCTTTTTCAGGTATTCCAACATTGCATTCTGATGGTATGCAAATGAAGCGATTTCTTCGATTTGTTTCACCAGCTTCAAGTCTATATATTCTATTATGAAATCGGTGATCGAATAGAAAATTTCACCTGTTGCCTGCGCATCATTCTGTGCTCTATGTGCCTGCTTATTGATGACATCAAAGTATTCAGCGACCGTACCGAGAGAATGGGATTTTAGATGAGGTAGGAAGATTCTCGAAAGATCAACAGTGTCGTAATATTTGTTTTTGATAGGAGAGAGCTTGCACTTGCCGAGTGATTCGTTGAGAAAACCAAGATCAAAGCCAGCATTATGAAAACAAAGGGGAGTATTGCCGATATATTCGATAAATTTCTGTAATACCATTTTAAGAGAAGGGGAATTCACGAGGTCTTTATCTGTGATATGTGTGAGCACTTTTATCACGTCGGAGAGAGGTCTATTAATATGGATAAAAGACTGAAAGGAATCGACTTGTTCGCCGTCCTTGAAGTGGACAGCACCGATCTCGATCAAATCTTCTTTTGTAGAATCCAAACCAGTGGTTTCAGTATCCACTGCGATGAACTCAAACGTGGGATATCCCTTGTCTTTTTTTGCCATATTTTTATAAACCTCGTGTGGGTAGAGACACAAGATTTAAGGTGATTGCGTCAAGCTAATTGTGTTTTTGTTTAAGTGCGGAAGTTACCTTTAAAGGTGGATGATTTTTTAGATTTCTTCAGAATTTTGAGTCTGTAGTTTCAAGAAATATACACCGCTTCTAAAATTTTGAATATTTTCTTCATGCTCGTTAATGCCAGCGGGACATTGCCCTGAAAGCAGTGTTTTAATTTTTTCTCCTCTGATGTTAAATAGTTCATATATAACGTCGGGTTGAGGCATTTTCCGTTTAAGCCCTGTTAAGTGACCCGAACGAAACGAAGTGGAGTAAGAGCGCAGCGTGGCTTGAGTTCTGCCCCTGCCGTTCCTATTCTTTAAAAAAACTTTTTAATTTCTTTAATAAGTTCATTCGGTTTTTCTTCTGCTACAAAATGGCCCGCGTCTTCATAACGAACAACTTTTGCTTCAGGAAATGATTTTATCCATTGATTTAAGTCTTTCTCTCTAAAAGAAGTATCTTTCATACCCCAAGCAATGAGAATATTTTTATCTTTCAAAACATAATGTTGATCCCATAATGATTGCAACCAATCAGAAGAGCCAATAATTTCTTTCGGAAAAACCCAACATCCTTTTCTTGTCTTTGGATTATCAAATGGCTTTATATAATGTTTATAAATTTCTGAAGTTAGTTTATTTCTATCACCAAAACTGGATCCAAAAGACCATTTGCCAACTGATCCCCCAGCGTATTTACTGAATGACTGGTAATACCAATTAATAAGCCATCTGCCAACTGATCCTCCTCCAAGTTTACTGAATAATTTATAATACCAATCATTTTTTACAGACCAAAGCCAAGTATTTGTAATTACGAGATTATTGAGTTTATTCGGGTGATTTATAGCATAAGATAATCCGATTGGGCCGCCCCAGTCTCCAACAAACAATGTAATATTTTCTAAATTTAATGACTCAAATAGTGTCTCAAGATTTTTGGCGTGGTCTTTTGGTAAATATGTCCAATCGACAGGCTTGTCTGATAATCCAAATCCAATATGGTCGGGAGCAATACATCTGTGAGTTTTAGAAAGTTTCTTAATCATATTTCTAAACTCATAAGACCAGGATGGATTGCCATGTATAAAAATTATTGGCTCGCCTTTTCCTTCATCAACATAGTGCATATTTCCAACTGATGTTTTAAAAAAATTGGGTTTGAAGGGATATTCTTTCGTGTTAAGCCATTTTGGATTTGTCATAGTATTCATAATAATATCTCCTTTGTTAAAAAGTTTTATATTTTAGGCAGGGACAGAATTTCACTTAACGATGGCAATATGAAATGTTGGGCGTTTTGAAATACCAAATTTTCAATTTACCACACCCCTTATTTATTGTTAATTCGTTCGTATTTAGCACTATCTGCCCAATTTTTTATATTGTGTGTTATACAATGTAATTTTTCATAATAATACCAACTAAAGCAATTTATATGGATATTCTTTTTCGCGTTTTTGGAATGAAATGATTTTCTGATTTTGAATTATTCCCTTATTTATTTCTATTGCTTTTGAGATGGTTTTGTCCTTCTCCCAAATTTTCTCCCCTTTCATTACAATGGGTAAAAAAGGTAATAATGCTTCAGAAATCTCCCACGAAGCAACATTCCAATAATAACTTGGACTGTGGTCAACAGCATAATAAAATTTGCCATCAACATTAATTAACGGATGTTCAAATGTTGTGGGTTTTGAACACCAAAAGCCCATTCCTTCATCACAACTTATATCAATAATAAGAGTGCCATCCTTCAAATTTTTAGACTTTTCTTTTGGAATAAACATTAAAGGATGTTCAATATCTTGTAATGTACCATTAACAATAATTTGCACATCGGATAACGTTTCTGAAAATGGATGAGTACTTCCATCAGATTCTACCGAAAGTAAATTCCCTAAATCGTCATTTTTCATTTGTTTAAATGACACTCCCGGCAATTGTTCAGCCACATCTGTAGGCAATCGACGAGTATATACGGTAATGCTTGTGGCACCCTGACCTTGCAACGCATATACTGCTCCCCGACTCACAGAACCAAAGCTAAGGATTACAGCTTTTCGTGGTTTCCCATAATTCCCTATAACACCTATAAGACTTAATGCATGATTTACACCTGCATAACCTGCAATTTCATTGTTTTTATAAAATATATGCATGTTTTTATCACCTGTTTTACTCCATTTAAACATTTCTTCCCATGCAATAAGTGTTAATTTTCTATCAATGGATATTTGAGTAATCTCTTTTTGCTGTACGCAATGCGCCCAACCCCAAACAATTGAACCTTCATGTATTTGAGCCAAATCTTTCACTAAAGGTTTTGGCATAATTACGCAATCAAAATCATTCAATATTTCTTCCCGGGAAGCAACTCGTCCTGACGTCAATTTGGCTATTATGTTATCATTCGTTCCAAATCTTAATCCATATCCTACTTCAAAGGTTATTTGTTTTCTAAATTTTAAAGGAATGTATTTTATATGCTCTGGATGTATAGCTACTCGTTTTTCATTTTCTTTTAACGATTTTCCAATCACGCCGACTGTTAATAATTGTTGTGTCATATTATCCTTTTTATATTGTATAACGGTTTTAATAAACGCCTGTTTTAATGGCGTTTATTTTTTGTTATCTGCTGTTGTATTTATCTCTTGCCAGAATATTGGTTTATTTTTATATAGATTAATCAAGCAGAAAGTTGCAATAATTCCCCAAGCGGCAATCCATAATAATTGGCGTGATATCTCAGTATAATGCATCGTCATACCATAGAGAAAACCTGAAAAAAGATTCAAAGAAGCATGAGCTAAAGCAGGTATCCAGATGCTTTTTGAACGTAAATAAATCCAACCTAGGAATATCCCAAGGAATATGGTTGCTATTGGCATAAGTAAAAATCCACCTAAAACGGGTTGGCTTGGAAAGTTGTAACCCATTAAAATTATTGGCAGATGCCAATAACCCCAAATTCCCCCTAGTATAATAAAACCCCAAAACAAACCATATTTTTTTAAGATTTTTTCCTGTAAATAACCACGCCAACCCAATTCCTCTCCTAAGGTTAACAGGCTGCCAACAATCAGAAATAAAAGGTGGGAAAGAATAATATTAAAAAGAAAGAATAGTATAGTTTGATTCTTGTTGCCGAGAAGCAATCCTATTTTTGTACTCTCAAGCATACCTTCACTAAAAACAAAAAGATTCTCAGTTGGGATTCCCCAATTTAATATCTTGATTAAATATACAAGGCCAAGAGAAACTACAAGCGGAATAAAAATAGCCGGGAAAATGTATACCCATTTTTTCAACCCCCAACCTACATTTCGAAAGCCTGTTTTTTTAAAAATGATAAAAAACACTGCAACAATACCTGGAATCAACATCGTGAGAGGGAATAGTTTTGATTCGACTCCTCCAGTGCCATAAATCAAATATTGCCACCCATAACTTAGAATAAAAACAATACTTAAGTACAGCCATAAATTGTTCTTGTTTTTCATTGCATCTCCTTTTTATATTAAATTTCTATTTGCAGATAACCGGTTGATGGTATGGTGTCGTGCGGGATTAAGAGGTGATTTCCTATCAGGATACACCGACTTTTTTTCGAGCCACATACCTCGCAAACCCACTAAAATCCGCATGCACTATACCATGTGTTGTGCTCAGTTGATTAATTCTGTTTTAATTTCTAACTACTTATACCTTTGTATTTTTTCAAAATCTTACTATGATAAAAAACGCTTTCAAGAATCCAAAGAGGTATCTTTCTTTTGAATAAATCAGCAATTTGGGTCTCATTACCCCTATAATCACCTATTAAAATTAATCCATTAAGAGTAAAATCTACTTCATCCAAATATTCGGCAAAATGAAAATCTAAACTACCTCCTGACATTGATGATTTTTTTGGTGTACTACTTTTTTTATCTGATAATTGAATCAGGACACATTGTCCATCATTAATACTGTTTACCAAATAAATTCTATCTTCTGATTCTGTATGAGGATTTGTAATCAATGTATACTTAAGCAAGTCTATATACTTATCATGATGTGAGTGTAAGATACCTTGCAATGTTCTAAATCTAATCCTTGGTTCTTTATCCTTAAGTAGTTCTAATTTTTCAGGAAATGTAATATCATAGTTTGAACTTAGAATTGTTGCACCAATTTCTCTAACATTCCAATCAGAACTTTTAATTAATTTTTCACAATTTATGGTTTTATGTTTTACACTTAAAATATGCATATCAATTCCTGCAAGATGTGGTTCATTTGAAAACGCCTTCCATGCAATTATTGGTGCATTCTCTATCAGAATAGGTAATAATTCAGGTGAAAAATAAAATAGCCTTTCAATAAAAACATGTATACCTGCCAAATAGTAGGTTAAATCATTATATTTTCTAATAATATCGTGGCAGTTTGTTTTATTGTGTTCATTTTTTATTAACACTAATGAAGCAATAAACCTGACATCAAGGATTTTATGATTTAGCAATAATCTAAATGTTTTAATATCATTCTTTTCTAGTCCTGTATAGTTTAGTATTGACCCGATTATCATAGCACATCCTGTTGCAACAAACCTGTCCTGGATTTGCAGCAAAGCATTTGTAGCGGTCTTTAATTTTACTCTGGAATTGGTGAAATTATGAGGGAAAAAAATCTTTCTTAATTCCTCAATTTCTTTCGATATTAAGTAATTAATTGATTTTATAATCCAGTTTTCATGAGATTCATCATTTACCCTAGAAGTTTGTTCTTTTTCAAAAGGATAAATTGATTTTATTATCTCAAATAATGCTTGAGTCTCAGATAGTGTTGATTTTGGAGGTTGTTGAGGTAGGTCATGCAAACTTCTTGGTACTAATATGTCTGAAAGTAATGATATTAGTTCATTAATTGTGGATTTGTACTGTAAATGCCATTGTATATGTTTTAAACTAATTGTATCTACTCTAATATCAGGAACATCACAGGGTTCCAGTAATACTGGTACTAAGTTCCTGTTGCCTGGAGGACGCTCATTTGCTATATCTAAAGCTAATCGATATTCTCTTTGAACATATCCTTTTTTGTCAATTGAAGATTTGGATAAAAAAATTACAATAACAGCGGCTTGATTGAGTGCATTTCTAATTTCGTAATCCCAATCCTGACCAGGTTTTATTCCTTCATTTTGCCATGGTTTTGGAGGTTGGTCCATCCAGGGATTTAGTCCAAAATTTTTTAAAGCTCTATAAATATTAAGAACTTTTCTTCGGTCTTCTTTTGCGTAACTTAAAAATATTATTGGACTTGTTGCAATCTTCATACCTATTTAATTTATTGTACGATGCTGTTTTTCAATTGAGCACAACGTATGTGTATCACCTATTGTTGTTATACCTCTTATTTGGTGGGATAACAACAATTGTGTATATTTTTCTTTTATCATTTTTTATTCTCCCCTATTCGAAAAACTCATCAATGGGGTTTTTAATTTTGACAATAGCTTTTATAGATACATGAGTATATATCTCATTTGCCTGCCCCGTAGTTTTGAAAAAACGTATCGGGGTTTTAGAACTATTATGCCCCAATAATTCTTGTATATATCTCAAATCTGTTCCTTGTTCAAGTAAATGAGTTGCAAAACTATGTCTCAACATATGCGGAGTTACATTTTTTTGTAATCCTGCTTTTAATGAAGCTTTTTTTAATATTTTCGCAACACTTGTTGGAGAATATTTACTTCCATTCATACCTTCAAAAAGATAATTAACAGGTTTATATTTTTTTAAGACATCATCCATAATATTTTATAAAATCTCCTTTAAATACTTTTTTCTAAAAGCATTACATTCACTTTTGAGTCAAGTAAATAATTTTTCCATACTGACAATAGGCATAATGTCTTGCGTGTGCGGCGGGATCGGAACGATCCCAGCCAAAAACAAACAACCCATACCTGAATCCGCCAGCTGGCGGATCAAGACAAAACCACCGCGATACCAAACCGACGACACGCTTGTTAGTGGCATCATTTTTCCTTTTCATTATTGAAAACATTTATAATAAAATCAACGGCACTCTCTTTGTATATACTTGGTGTTACTCCTGGTATTATTCCATTAGTAAGAAAATTATCTTCTTGCTGCTTGTTTCTAAAGTTGTATGTTGAATAATCAGGATTATTCTTTAAATCATTATCAGAAATTATTCTCCAAGTTGAGTTATGCTTACAATTTTGGCATAATTTTTGAACCTTGTTCGCAAGTTGAAGAGCAGAAAGAGGATATTCTTTTAATAAATTCTCTTTCACTTTTTTAATAATTTCTACTTTGTCAATTGGGACAACATCTCCTACAAGTTTTAGAGTCGTAAAACCGTGTTTCTCAACAAATTCCCCTTCTTTGATAAATTTAAGTTTGTTTGCTAATCCTTTATCAATTACCATTATTGTAGAATCTTTCTTTTGAATTAATGATTTTTCAGTATCTAAAATGGCAGCATTCTGGGGACCAGCTTTTCCAATCTTAGACATAAGATCTAACCATTGATCATTGTTCTCTTTTATGCGGGAGTTAATTATTGCTTCCAGTTCCGAATATTTAATCTTTTGAGTTCTACCACCATAGCGAAAATAAATTTCTCCATTTCTAATTATCTGCTCTCTACCTTCATCTTTTTTAGCAACAATAGGTTTAAGAATTGAAGAATTAATTTTAAACACTCCAAAACTTAAATCATTAATTTCAATTATCGCTTGTTCCCATTCAATATGTCCATTAAAAATATCTAATAAATATCCATTAATCTTTTCAGGATCAATTTTTTCAAATTGATTGAGTGATGAGTCGCTTAAACCCTTCAATTCTCTTGGAGAATCTGTTACTCCATGAATTAAATAACCACCTTTATTGTTAGCAAAAGCTGCAAAATCTCTGAAATAATCTGCCAAACCTGCAAAGTTAAACTGTTCTTTAAACTCTACGGTTTGACCTTCACGATGATAAAGATGGCCATTAGGTTTTAATCTTAAAATTTCTAATATATCATTTCTATCCATAATTCTCTCTCAAATGCCACTAATGTTTCGCGTGTGCGGCGGGATCGGAACGATCCCGACTAAAAGCAGACCAACCAAAGTTTGAATCGTAAGATTCAAACGAAGCAAACCACGAGACTGACCGCAGGTGCTTTTGTTAGTCGTCGTCATCGTCATCGTCTATTCTTCCTATATGATTGTTTGATTAATGATATTATATATTCTAAATCATCATCATTTGTAACTTGAATTTCGTAATCACCATTTCCCCAATGACCAATATTTGAGACATCCCGTGTGATTTTTTTAGGATCATCTAAATTCCCTTTTGAAAGATTAATCCAGAGTTTTAGAGATTTTCGTTGAACGTGAATATCAGAGATGTTTGAACCGCTAACAAAAGCTATATACTTTTTTTTTGGTTTTATTTCTACACCTTCAAAATTAAGAATTGAAGCTTTAAAATTTTCGTATAATTCTAAAATTTCAGGACTCGCAATTTGCAGATGTTCATCTTCAGTATAAACTTTAATTTCTTTGTTTACTCTTTTTGTGTTTTCATCTTTTCCTGAAATCGTTTTAACACTTTCTTGAGCTCCACTTGTTTGAATTTGATTAAACGTTACGGTATCATTATTATATCTCTTAATTTCCCAAAGTTCAATTGGCAAATCTTTAAAATTTATTGCTTCTCGTTGATAATTTGTAAATGATGGAGAAAGAAATATTACTTTTGATTGAGACCAATCAACATCGTTTCTTTTAAGAGTTTTCTTGCGATTTTCATTATACTCAAGAATAAAATCAGCTTTGTTATTTAACATTAAAGAAAGATATGCATAACCTTGATCAATTACACTGTAATTTTTATCTCTTTTATATTCAATAATTACAAATGAAGAAGAATCAGAATCATAGGCTAAAGTATCAATTCTAAAATTATTTAACGCAAATTCAGATTTAACAAATTCGACACCAAATATTTTAGTTAAATTATTTTCGGTTAAATTCTGAATATTTTTCTCAAGTTTAAAAGGATATTCCTTTACCAGATTTAGTGAAGAATTTTCAATTTTAAAATGTGCCATATCTTTACCTCCTAATGACGACTAATGTTTTGCGTGTGCGGCGGAATCAGAAGGATTCCGTCGTAAACAAACTGACCAGACGTTTGAATCGGAAGATTCAAACCAAAAGTACCGCGAGACCAAACCGACGACACGCTTGTTAGGTGCAAACAAAATCCTTTCTAATATTTTCATTAATCCGATTTTCTATAACATCACTTTTCTCAAATATTTTATATAATAAATCCGATTTACCCATTTTTGATACACACCAAAGAATTAAATTTAATAAATCAAAGTTATCTAGAGAATTTAAAACATTTAAAATGTACTTATCGTTTAATATTTGATTATTAACAGCCATAAAATACAAATATGTTACTGGTTCACTTGTCTTAAGAAATTCAATATTATTAATATCCTTAGAAGCAATAATTTGATAACATTTTCTTTTTATCCAATCTTCAATTTCTTTGCTATTTATTATTGTTTTTATAACATCCGAATGTTTTTCTATCGAAAGAGCATTTTTATTTAGTAAAAGAATTATAGCTTCAATTTTATTATTCTCTTTCCAGATTTCAATTAAATCATTGTTTGTTAAAATGTTTCTTTCATGCATAATGGATAAAAGACTTTCATCTTTATATTTGTCCCAATTATCTTTTAAAATTTTCTCTAATTTTGAGTTTTGGATAGAGCTTGAAATTTTATAAGCAAACTCTCTATTACTTTTTCTTTCACTGTCAATAAATTTTAAAAAAATCTTCAATTTAGTTGATTCTGAAAATGTATGCATCAATAAATCTAAGATAGTTCTATATTTTACTTCTTTTCGAAAATTCTTCTCTGGTATTTTATGTAAAATTGGTTCAATTAGGTTTTTGTTGATTAAATCATTGTTTACATTTTCATTAATCATTTTTTTTAAAAAACTATAAATATCTGGATCACTTTCATTTTCCCAAAATAGCTTAATTACTTCTTCTGCAGTAATAGAAGACAAAAAATATTTAAGAATATTGACTTGTAATGCTGTTGTTGCTTTAGATTTCATGTCGCAATATATTTCTTTTGCATTTTCAAAATTCATTAACTTCTCCTTTTGCACCTAATGAATGTATCCACGACAAATTTCCTTTAGATTCAGAAAAAGTTCGTGGATACTCCCGATTTGGGAGTGTATACGACCTTTTTGTATTACTACGAAATTATTCATTCTATAATTCCAATTCATCTAAAAGACTTTTTATTCTGTCAAATGAATTCTTTGAGATATGAGTATGGCTTTCAGTTTTTCTTTAATTTTTCATGATATAAAAAAATGGGTTATTATGTTAAAGCGAGTCTGTCTTTAATCTCATGAAAATCCCGGGCGTAAAAATCAACATACTCAAGGATGCGATCCTTATCCTTAAGAGAATAATCGTCCTCAATGGCAAAGGAGGTCATACCTGCATTCTTTGCTGCGGTTACACCAGCAATTACATCTTCGATAACAAGACATTTCCCGGGTTGCACTCCGAGCTTTTCTGCTACCTTCAGGAAGATGTCCGGAAAGGGTTTGCCGCGAAGGTTTTCCTGTCCGTCTACCACTGCATCGACATAGTGCCACACATAATTAGCAGAGAGCACGGTTTCTGTCAGACGATGTATGTTGCTCGTGCCAACGCCAATTTTGATATTATTTTTATTCAGGGAAGTTATGAATTCCTTTGCACCGGCTTTGAGTGGAATGTCATGCTGGTAATGCCATGCAACCATTTCTGTCCACTCGTTCATGATTTCTTCTGCGCTTTCAGGTAGGTTGAATTTTTGTTTGAAGTGCTCTGCGACTTCTACGTAACTATTTCCCACCTCAATATCATCAAATAGATCGTCAGGCACCGGGATATTGCGTTTCCCCAGAAAGTCATGATCGACCTGCGACCAGATGCCCATGGAGTCGATGAGGGTCCCATCAAGATCAAAGATCACTGCTTTGAATTTCATATATAATATGTTTATATGAACATTATGATTGTCAAATAAGCTGGGAAAATATACGCATTTACAAATAAAGCCCGAAAATTAGTTCCGGGCTTTGGTATTTTTTGTTTCAAAGAAATTTATTTGACGATGATCATCTTGTTTGTATTGATACACTTGTTTCCAACATCAAGTTTGTAGAGATACACACCATCAGCAACAGGTTTATTGTTTTCATCGGTACAATTCCAGTTGATCGTATATTCGCCGGGCACCAATACCTCATTCACGAGTGATTTTACTCTTTGACCTTTTATGTTATAGATAGAGATCGCAGTTTTTCCAGCAAGCTCAGCGGTGGGTTGGATCGAGAATTTGAATGTGGTCGAATGAAAAGAAGGATTGGGATAGTGATAGAGAGTTGTCTTTGTATTTTCCGTGTTTGAAGGCTCGGAAATACTTACATAAGAAATATCGAACCAATCGAGGGCTGTGTTTATTATGCTTGTGATGTCCGACTGATCGGTAAATTGCGACAGGTCGAAACTTGTGTAGAAGGATTTGTAAATAAGGTTATCAAGCCATATGCCGCACACACCGTGATAGCAGTATGCCTGTCCGGGAACAAGAGGTCCTGGACCATCTTCAAAGAGAAAGCTTGCATTTGAGCTAATGTCAGGATTCGTAACTTCGTCCGCATACCAGCTCGGGCAATCTCGCGGATAAATCACGTCTGGACTATTGGCATACACGGGAGCTTCATAATTAGATATAGCAACAGGAGAATTCACCGTCATCACGACGCTTCCATCTTCATAAGTAAAGCAATTCGGACCACCCAACCCGTTGGTTCCTCCATACGGAGGATATCCATAAGTAGCAGTAGGATAATAACCACCGCGTATATATGCTGTATAAAATTTCTTAAGGGGTTTGGAGTTTGGATATCCATGCTGTGAATACGCGATACCGTCCGATGCAAGAAAAACATGCTTAGGATTTCCATTTATACCACTATCCATGTATTCCATCAGTGCAACTGCTAAGGTGTCTGCTTTGGCATTGGGAGAACCAGAATTTGCATAAGTAAAGATAGCTTTGTAATCTGTTGGAAAACGATAATCTTCGTACTCATACCAATTATAAATATCATAAAAGATCCCAGCATTATTGAGTGCATCGATGTACACGGGGTATTCAAGATGTTGATAATCCTGATTGCCGGGATAGGCAAACAAAACCTCGAATCCGTTCGTGGGAAGTATCTTGAATGAAAAATACTGACTCGGGGCATTTGAAGGATAGGTGCCCCTGTTGTGATCATCTGAAGCGTCCTGTGCTGCAAAATAATATTGGACGGTGTGGCTGTTCGGAATGTTGGGCAGTTCATAGTAGAAGATGTTCGGTTCTTCAAAAGCGTAGTGGCTTACCGCTTGCCATCCGCTTCCTGTGTTATAATAAAGTGTGTCGGTCTGAACGCCGGAAAGGTCGGTAATCTTAATGGATAATTCGGGTGTATTGTCAAAAGTATTTCCAATTTCTTCATAGACGAAGATCGGTGGGAAGGAATCCTGACCAGTGTAGAAAAGGATCGACATCTCATTTTTCAAAAGATTGCCATAAGGTTCGACCCCGACATACACGCCGTTGTCAACGACTTCCGCAAGATAGCATAATCCGGCATCGGCAGTGGTGTTTTGAATTCCAACTGTTGAACTCTGCCCGTAGTCATGGAGTGCAGCGCTTCCGGATTGCCCGTTTGCAACGATTTTATATTGAAAAACAATATCTCCGCTTTCATGAAGTATTGCTTCAAAGCACAGTGTCGGTGTGCCGCCTGTGCCGGAGTGAAATCTGAAATTATTCCATTCGATGACGCAGTACCTATCGGGCGCTGAGCCAAAAGTCTGGAAATAGATATCTCCAGCGCCTTGATCTGCTTCGAGATCATCCCAGTACACAGCCAAGAGGTCTGGCATGTATGCGTTTCCCGGAATTGGATACACATAGTTGAACATATTGCCGTCACTTCCCCAACCAGAGGAAGGATAGGGCTCGTACCAAGTATTATCCGAAAGCAGGATTTCTCCGTTAGTGTCCACATAAAAATAGGAATGGTTTATACCGTAGAAAGGGAAATAAAATCCGAAATCTATCGGCTCTGAGAAATTGTCATCTCCGTAGAAGGTGTCCACTCCATACATGATAGCAGAGGTACCAGTTGCGTTTATCTCTATCCAGTTATAATCTGGACCGTCCGGTTCGCTGCTGTCTATCCACACATATCCGAAAGTGTCTGGTCCGCCGGTTCCATAATGACAGTATATTTCTGTCTCTTTCGACATAGAATCGTTGTTTGGATTTTCATCACCATCTAGATCGGTGGACATTGTAATGGAGTATTCTCCTATGTCTGATGGATTCCACGCATCGGGGAAGACAACAGCAACAGTATCTGCTGATGCAAGAGCGTCTGTATATACTGCCATACTATTATATACGGCAGCACCAAGAGAATCACAAATCTCACAGGTAATATATATGTAATCGTCTATTGTATCGGTTCCGAAATTTTTTATAAGAGCGCAGGGATATATTTCCGCATAAACCTCTTCGTATTCTTCGGGGGAAGGAATTGCAAGCATACCTGCATCTGTTGCAACAGGTTGACCGACCTTTACGTCATCGACAAGGAATCCATAGGTGTCCTGCATCCAGTGTATCCCAAGATAGATGTTCAGTCCCGCATAGGCGGTTAGATCATAAGAATACTCCACATAGTCCGATGTTGCACCGGTAACGGATTCGAGGGTGACGGTGAAGCTGCTTATTGCATTACCTCCCGTTGATAATTTCACATCAAAATTCTCCACGTCATACCATGCACGAGCAAAGAATGAGAATGAATCACCTGCCTGAACGGTCACCTGCGGTGTGATGAGCCAATCATCTCCGTCATTGGTATAGCAGCCCACAAAAGCAGCCCAGTTGCCGGTATGAGCATATGATGCATTTTCATACGCCATCCACTGATCTCCGTCATTGTTCACATCATAGATTGTCCAATCGGCAGGAATGACACCTCCCTCAAAACTTTCATCGACAGCCCATTCTGCAAAAGCAGAGGTGGTGCCGAGTAAGAGCATGAGGATGAAAGCGAAGAAAGCTGCGATTTGCTTTAGTTTTATTTTGTTTTTTATATTTTGTAATGAAAACATTGTTGTAACTCCTTATTTATGGGATTATTGAAATGTGCGTATTTTCAATCGGTATCTGACAATTTACGGATCCTCCATCAACGCCGTCATGTACTCCCCAACCGATAGTTACAACGCCCTTTATTTTTGTGATATATGAAGGATCTATGTTCTTCTTTTTCATATTAAAATTTGTTCCAAGACTGACAAAAGAGACTTTACGTCCGTTTGAACCAGCCTGAGCGACCGTCTTTGTGACGAGTTCTTGATTAGTGTCAGATGAATATTCTGTAACATCACCGTTTTCAATTTTCATGTAGGGATTTTTCAGAATTTCACCCAAGATGAATCCCGTTGAAGCTTTAACGGTTCCGGAAATGCTCTTTGGTTTTGGGATAAATAAAATTTCGCCCCCGGGTATATTGATTGTCGAAGATTGATGGGTTAGGTCTGTGAAAGAACCGTAATCACAGAGTATGTTTTGGACCTCAAATGTTAAGTGACTGCCATCATCAGTTTCGATCAATATTTTTTTAGCATCTTTGTATTTTTTTACCAGTTCATCTGTTTCACTTGCCAGCTTATTGTAATCGATATCGAGTGATCTCCAGAAATTGATCTCGGAGAGAAGATTTTCTTCAGACAGATTATGGTTGATCAAACCTTCCATCATAACGATCTTAATTTTCTTCGATCTGAGGATCTCCCTGCTTTTATCAAGCGCTTTATGTTGAATTCGAATTTTATCGGGATCATCGAGTGGTATGTATCTCAATTCTCCATTCAGATACATATACACATTATGCTCGGCAAGAAGCTGATTGAATCGATCGTAATCACACTTAAATGCTGCAAGAGAATACTCATTATGCTTTGCTTTGAGAATTTGTATATCTCTATAGAGCAAGGTAACACCTATTTGCAATCTTGAAGCTTCAGCTATGATCTTTTTCACGAGAGGCATATTGTATTCACCAGAAACTATAAGCAGTTTTTCATGGGATTTCATCTTGAGAGAATTTTTTAAAAGATTCACTGCAATCTTTGAGAGATCGATGTTGTTGTCGGATTTCAAAATCTTATCGATAATTTGTCTGTTATGAGGTTTAATATCATCATCCTGGTCTGCACCAAGCGAAAAATCTATCACATAATTTCTTGCTTTTGCTCTATAATAGACCTCTTTATTTCCTTGGGCAATATCAACAACTTGAATTAACCCCGAATCAAGAAGACTCTTAAGGTTGTAGTGGACTTTCTGCTTGCTTATATTAAAAATGTTCGACAGTTGCTGGCAGGTCGCAGGATTTAAAATAAGCTCGTTTAGAATTCGAAATTTGAGCTTAGAGCTTATAGCTTGGATCTGTTCGTGTGTGTTTATTACAAAAATATTATCAATCATTTATAGCTGCTTTCACAATTTTATTCATAATTTAAGTTTTTTCATGTGGATAAGAAGATTGCTTTTCAGAATGATCTCTGAGCCATGGATTTATACCATGACCCAGAGACCAAAATAGAACCTATTTGAGAATTACCATTTTATGGATATCGCTGTAATAATCATTTTCCATTTGATAAAAATATACACCGTTTTCCATGTCGGAGACATCAAGAGTCGCTTCACGGTTACTACCAACGATACTTTTTACAAGTTCTCCCTTAAGGTTATAAATGTCAATCACAGCATCCTGTGTGTCAATACTTCCCTGAATTTGATATTTTATTATAGTGTTGTTTTTAACAGGATTCGGATAGTTGGGGTAGAGTAAAGTCGTGAGTATGTCATTTGGATGAGGATTTTCTTCTTCCGGGGCATATAGAAATGAGCCGTAGAAATGATTCTGAGTGTAAGAAACCTCTTCCAACCAGTAGTAGTATTGCGTATATACATCAGCAGTGATATCAGCAAATGAATAATCATGCGGAACAGTGCTTGTTCCAGCGCCAGTAATAAGATCCTGATTCACCGTAGTACTGTTTCCAAGATTGTTTTCTATACTTCGATAAATATTGAATCCAATAACATCCTGCTCGCTTGCAGTTTCCCAGTTTACACTGATATATTCGAAACCAGAATTTTCAGAAGCATATACTGCAGTGAATGAGTTAAGCTCGACGGGTAGTGTGTTTTCGTCTGTACCAAACATCACTGCGATCTCATTTTCTTTTGCAGTGGGGAAAATAGGTCCGCCAGTTACTGCAGAGTTATCGACATATCGATAGTTCACTGCTTTTGTTCCGTCAGCATTTTCTATTCCAACAGTATAATCGTTTATAGATTCGAAGGATGATCCTTTTTCTTTATATTGGAATTTGATCTGTCCATTTTGGAAGAGGATCACTTGAGCTGTAAACCAGGTGTCTGCATTCGACGTCCAACTCCATTCAAAATGATCGAATGTGACGATTAGCTTGTTGCCCACATTTTTATAATAGAGTTTGGTGTCCCAGTGTGCAGTGGAAGGATTAAGATCTGTCCACAAAAGGGCGATAAGTGCATTTGGAGTTTCTACATCCGGAATATTCTGATTTGCCCATTCATCATGATCTGTACCGAGTGAGATAAATCCATCTGCTGCTATCCAGAATTTTGTGTAGTTTGTACCGTAGAAAGGAAAGCTGAATCCGATATCATATCCGATCCCATCACCCGGAGCATATCCGTCTCGACCGGTCAATGAAGCGTACACTTCCTGCCCGTCGGTAATGTCGACCCAATTATATGAGGGGTGAGAGGGCGCTCCTGCCGCCTGGCTGTTTGCATAATAGTATCCGCCATAAACAGTGCCTGCATTTCCTCCGCCGTAGTCTGGGTCGGGTACTGTGATAAATAACCATACGCTGCCTGCTCCGGTACCATAATCATTGACTGCGTCGATTCTCCAGAAATACTGGGTATTGTAATCAAAATTGCTGGACGGTGTATAGGTTGTCCCTGCCTGATTTCCTTTGAATTCGGGGGAAGCATTGGTGGCATTTGTCACCGCGGTCTGATCTGTGCCGAGATAGACATCATAGGAAGTTGCCATTGCTGATACAGCCCATCCAAGAGTGTAATCGGGTGCAACGCCGGTTGCGGCATCTTCTGGATCCGGTGTCGTTACAGGATCGGGAGCAGTATAGACATCAACTTTCACGCAGTCCAAATACAATTTCAACTTGTAAGCATCATTGTAATCGCCATAGAAACCAAGCTTTACATTGGATTGATCGTTATAGGCGGTAAGATCAACAACCTGTCTTGTGAGTGGATAATCTGAGAGTTCATCAGTATTAGTGCTGTCATAAGTTTTTAGAATACTCCATGATGTTCCGCCATCGGTTGAGATCATAATGTACAGATAATCACCCGCAGTTAATCCATATCTAATACGAATATAATATTCAAGGTAATCAGTGCCAGCATTAGAAGTAAGGTCGATTACGGGCGTGATTAACCAGTCGTCTGTCGGATCGCTTGTCTGGGACATATAAGCGATATATTCTCCTTCGATTGCGTTGGAGTTGTCATCCCTGTCCCAATCGGAATCGCCGATCACTGTGCCGCTGGCTACAGCCGACTCACTCCAACCTACAGGACCCCACGGCGAGGACGTGTTCCACTCAGCTTCAAAACTCTCATACAAGAGTGCATCTTTGCTTCCAGTCGCATAGGCAAATGTAACGAGAAGCAATAGAAAGAAGGTTAAAGGAAACGCTTTCTTAAGTTTCATTTTCTTTCTCCTTATTAATTTTGTTTAACATACCATCTATTAGTTTAGAAAGTTAACATTTTGTTTCCCGATGACTCCAATAAAAAGTAAGCTCGAGAAGAACCTATCTGTACATTAGCAACTATTTGATAATACATTTTTTACCTTAACATTACAACTCATTTCATATAATATTCTCAGAAAGAAATTTTAACAGAAAAAGCAAATAAAAAATAATAAGTCAAATTATATTTGACTAAATACAAATTAAATTGTTTGGGGGAGGATTGTGAATATTGCAAGAAAAGCTCGGAGAATACTGCCATTACTGCCTTAATTGCCTTATATCTATGGGGATTGTTTTAAATGAAAGCTAAAAAGAAGTTGTTAAAAAAACAATAAATGGTTAAAATATAATTGACCATTAAGTGTTTAGGGCGATTGTTCCATTAATACAATCTACAGTTTCTAAATTACGATTGTTAATAAGTTTGAGGTGGAATAAGATCCATCAGAAGTTGTGGAATATAAACCAGTTGGTACCGAATATTCTTCCACTTCTCTCATTACAAAACCGAGAAGCAATTTCCCAAATCCCTTCGATGTTCAGACATATATACGTTTAGTCTTGCGAAATCAAGTATGGTTACATTATCTGTGAATAACCTAAAAGTGCAATTAATAGAAGTGCTGATCAATGATGAGCTTGTGACCGCTGAATAATAGAGTGTGGTGCGGCTCGACTAAGTGGGAACTTTCCATATTAGATATTCTGCTATCACTTATTCAGGGGCTTTTTTTTAAATATTCATTTAATTTTGGGGTATACCAAAACGGATAATAATTTCTTGACAAAATATTTTTAATGTTAAATAAAAGAGCATGAAAACTATTAACTACTCTTATTTTTTATTTCCCGACCACATTCTACTTTCGTATTTATTTCAAGAATTATAATATTGTGCAAAATTAATTAAGAATAAGTGATTTTAGAAAAAAATGTTTAAACTATATAATATTGTATACTATTTCTACCAAAAGAGTCTATTTTATTATTCTCTTCAATCATCGAATCTATCGTGTGAAGAAATTTTGATAAGTTAAATTTTATGATCTGTTCTTTAATTAATGAAAAAATAAATATTTCATCAAAATAATGTGTTGATTTAGATGTGTTAACTTCTCAATTCAGGCAGTATCTTTTCATATTAAATAAGGATACTATTGTGTTAAATAATAGCACATATTATATTAATTTTTAGATAGGCTTATAGTTAGATTAATTTAATTAAACAGTGTTAACTTTTTAAAGTTTAAATAGCTGTGTTTATTAATTAGAGGAGTAATGTATGAAAAAGATTAAATTAGTACTTTGTATTTGCTTTATCAGTCTTTTTATGGCTGGTGCGAGCATATTGCAAGCGGATTGGGATTATGCAGCTGGTGGATACTTCAGCAATATTCAGTTCGCAGGAAACGATGGCTGGGTGACGGATAATTATGGACGTATCCACCATTCCCCTGACGGCGGGACCACTTGGGAAATCCAGGAAAGCGGCTTTACCGAGCGTTTGTATGGTATCAGCTTCATCAATAGCACAACCGGTTGGATTACCGGTGACGAAGGCATCATTCTCCACACAACCGACGGCGGTATGAACTGGACTCCCCAAACTTCTGGGACAACTGACCGTCTTGAATCAGTCTACTTCCTCGACGCATTGAACGGATGGGCTGGTGGACGCTATGGTACGTTTGTGAAAACAACCGACGGCGGCTCCACATGGACTCCCGTAACTGTAACTGATAAAGCAATCAACCATATTGACTTTGTCGATGCAAACCATGGCTGGATCGCTGCCTATAAGTATATATTCTACACAAATGACGGCGGCGCTAATTGGACTCAACAGACAAATCCTACAGGCAAGATCCTTAAAAGGGTTATGTTCGCAGACACTCTTAATGGATGGGCTGTCGGCTATTCAGGAAAGATTATTCACACAAACGATGGCGGTACCAATTGGACCGAACAGACCAGCGGCACCTCAGAAAGTATCTGGGCGCTCAGCGTACTCGATCAGGATACGGCTATCTGCGCTGCAATGGATGGTGTCGTCATGAAAACCACGGACGGCAGCACGTGGAATCAGACCATCCTCCCCGGATACGACTGGTTCTGGGGTTCATATTTTGTAGATGCAAACACCGGATGGTTGGTTGGTGCAGGTGGAGCAATTTATAAAACAACAGATTGTGGTACGAATTGGAATCCTCAAGTATGCCCAACCTGCAGCGGATTGCGGAGAACGAATTTTGAATCGAGCACCTGCGTATGGGGATGTGGGAATATGGGATGTATCATAAAATCGACAGATGCAGGAGAAACCTGGGAGCGCAAGGATTCAGACTATGATGACTGGATCTGGAGCATCGATTTTGCAGATGCAACCCATGGATGGTGTGCCTGTGATGACGGCACAATTCTTGTTTCTACCGACTCTGGCGAATCATGGACACCTCAAACCAGCGGTGCTCCTGACGACCTTACAGACGTCTATGCATATGACAACATGACCGCATGGATGTGCGGAAAAGACGGATATGTCGTGCACACTACTAATGGCGGCACGGACTGGGTTGCTCAAACGAGCGGAACCACTGAAGATTTCAAAAGCATGGAATTCATGGACAACATGAACGGTTGGGTTGTAGGTGCAAATGGAACGATAATTCATACGTCAGATGGCGGAGGTTCATGGGCTGCACAAACATCACCTTCATCCGAAACACTGTACGATGTCTCGTTCGTGGATGCACAAAAGGGATGGATATGCGGAACGGACGGCACGATTCTCTATACTGATGATGGTGGAACGAACTGGACACAACAAACCAGTAATACAACGGGATCCCTCTACAGGATCAGCGCGATCGACCAATATAATGTGTGGGCAACGGGTTATGGCTCTGTGAAAACCACGGATGGCTCAACCTGGGCAGTGGCAACTATTCCTTGCACAATAGGCATGTGGGGTCTTGATTTTGCATCAGTGGATGCCGGTGTTGCCATGGCTAATGGTGGTATTGTGTTACGATACAC
The DNA here is from genome assembly GCA_030765865.1 of Candidatus Celaenobacter antarcticus. GTDB lineage: Bacteria > Cloacimonadota > Cloacimonadia > JGIOTU-2 > JGIOTU-2 > Celaenobacter > Celaenobacter antarcticus. The sequence goes on from JAVCDK010000062.1 coordinate 43,097, forward strand.
CAGCGGTGGTGTAAGTGTCGATGATCCTATAACATTATCCCCCATCCGGAACTTCCCAAATCCTGTGAGAAACTCGACCTTGATCTCATTTAACAATGTAAAACCTGCAATCAACGCTTCAGTTGATATCTATAATATGAAAGGTCAGTTGATTAACACCCTTCCTATCATAGGAGGTCAATCCTATGTGGTGTGGAATGGAACTGATTTCAACGATCAGCAAGTATCAAACGGTATCTACTTATATAAATTAGAAACTGAAGATAGGATAATCACTAAGAAATTGTTGTTGCTAAGATAAAAAGTAATTGTATAAATAAAAAGACCCATTCAAATTTTGAGTGGGTCTTTTTTCTATTCTAAAAAAATAATATTCGTCGTCCGACCTGATCAGGGAATCAAGTATTACCTATTTCATAAGCAGGCAGTTTTTTGTTAAAATCATTTTTCCGTTTAATTTTAAATTAAAGAAATATATTCCCGAACTCACCGATTGGTCATTATCATTTGTACGATTCCAGACGAAAAAGTAATTACCTGCATAAAACTTTTCATCAATAATAGTTTTTACCTTTTGACCGTAGATATTATAAATATCCAGCTCCACATTACCGAAATTAGAAATATAAAATGTTATATTTATTTCAGAAGTAAAAGGATTTGGGTATTCAGGATAAAGGGTCAGCATTGGAAATAATTTAATCACTTTATCTTCTGCAATATCAACTGATAAGTTCTGATACAACTTTATATGCCCTTGCAAATGCTTGGTTATTACTGCTTTTTCCTCATTTGAGAAAACCACATACAAGGCATCCGAAGTTGGAAGAATAAAATTTATAGAATCACCGGAACTATTATGATGGATTTCAAATGCCTTGAAATTTTATTGTAAATTCATAAATGCAAATCAGCAAAAATAGTAAATAATTTATAAACTTCATAGCTTTTACCTGTTAAATTGATTCTTATTTCGCCTAATGAATGTGTCCCCGAACTGAAGGTTGGGGATACTCCCGATTTGGGAGTGTATACGACCTTTTTTGTATTACCACGAAATTATTCATTTTATAATTCCAATTCATCTAAAAGACTTTTTATTCTGTCAAATGAATTCTTTGAGATATGAGTATGGCTTTCAGTTTTTCTTTAATTTTTCATGATATAAAAAGATGGGTTATTATGTTAAAGCGAGTCTGTCTTTAATTTCATGAAAATCCCGGGCGTAAAAATCAACATACTCAAGGATGCGATCCTTATCCTTAAGAGAATAATCGTACTCAATGGCAAAGGAGGTCATACCTGCATTCTTTGCGGCGGTTACACCAGCAATTACATCTTCGATAACAAGACATTCTTCAGGTCGCACTCCGAGCTTTTCTGCAACTCTCAGGAAGATATCCGGGAAGGGTTTTCCGCGGAGGTTTTCCTGTCCATCGACAACTGCATCGACATAGTGCCACACATAATTAGCAGAGAGCACGGTTTCTGTCAGACGATGTATGTTGCTCGTTCCTACGCCGATCTTGATGCCATTTTTGTGCAGAAAAGTTAAGAATTCTTTTGCACCTGCCTTGAGTGGAATGTCATTCTTGTAGTGCCAGGCTACCATATCAGTCCACTCGTTCATAATATCTTCGGCACTATCAGGCAAGTTAAATTTTCGTTTGAAGTGCTCTGCCACTTCGACATAGCTATTTCCCACCTGTATGTCATCAAATAGATCGTCAGGTACAGAAATATTCCGCTTCGCAAGAAAATCATGGTCAACTTGTGTCCATATACCCATGGAGTCGATGAGGGTTCCATCGAGATCGAAGATCACTGCTTTAAATTTCACTAAATTTATTACATCCCAACCAGTTTTTCACGCACTTTTGCGCTGGCCATATCCATAACCCAGACCACGAATGCAATGAGCCAAATCAACAAGCCGACATTGTGCCAGCGAAGGAGCTGCTGCTGTTGAAGGAGCAAGAGTCCGATACCGCCGCCGCCCACAAAACCGACGATCGTTGCCATGCGCACATTAATGTCCCAGCGGTATATCGTGAACGCAAGATATGGAGAAATTATTTGGGGAATCACTGCATAGACCCAGGTTTGAAAAGTGCTCGCACCAGTTGCCTTGATCGCTTCCACAGGACCGGAATCAATATTCTCGATTTGTTCGGAATAGAGTTTAGTCAGCGATGCAATCGAGTGTATCATAAGCGCAAGCATTCCTGCGAAAGGTCCGATACCCACCCACACGCTGAAAATGATTGCCCAGACAATTGCCTCGATCGAACGGAATATGGTTGCAATCGTTCGTACAATTATATACACAATATTTCCAAGCCATGTTCGCGGCATCAGATTTCGTGCAGCAAAGAAGCTGAGTACAAAAGCAATGGGGATTGCAAAAACTGTCGCAAGCAATGCGAGGAAAATTGTTTCCGCTAGTGCCGAGAGAGCGATGTTTAAAAGTTCCGTATTCTTTTCCGCACTCTTTAATATAACTGATTTATATTCTTGAAAGGTTGTTTCACCCAGTCGTTTCTCAAGGTCATGAATAAAAACTTTTTTGGTTGAATATCTCCTGTTCTGAATTCCCCCTAGTGTGTTGAGAACGTCCGGAGGAAGGTCATCTTTCTTCAATTCATTGATGGATTCAGAAGAAAGAGAGTATCCTGTTACACTCGGATCAAAAATACCTGATGCTATACCGCCGGCATTTTGAAATTTGGTAAAAAATTTATAGAAGTCAACACCCACAATATTCACACCAACCACAAAAGTGATTAGCAGTGATAGGATCGTGAGGTACCCCCATACTGATTTCAACCAACTTCTTTTAACTTTTCCTGCGGATAAAAATAATTTTACTCCAATCGATCCACGAACGAGCTGAAAGATGATCGTGGCGATGAGTGCAGCTATTCCAATTAAATATAACTTTGCAGTAAAGCCGGTCCATTTATGCATAAGATAATAAAAGCATCCGAAAATGTATATCCAGAACAGAAGGTCGGTAGCGATTGATTGAATGGCAGCTTTTGCTTTATTTTTTTTCTTCATCTTATCTCAACCTCCTCAGCATCTTCTCCGTAAATATCTTTGAATCTCTTATCATCAATTTCGTTGGGAGTACCGTCAAAAACAATATTACCATCTTTCAGGGCGACAACCCGAGTGCCATATTTTCTGGCAAGACTGAGAAAATGGAGGGAACAGAGAATTGTGATATTGTCATTTTTATTGAGTTCGCCAAGGTATCTCATTACAGAATCAGCAGTTGCGGGATCAAGACTTGCGACAGGTTCATCCGCAAAGATCACCCGAGGATTCTGCATAAGGGCTCTGGCAATGGCTACACGCTGTTGTTGACCACCGCTCAGGTTCCTGGCTTTGTTCTTTGCAAACTTATCAAGTCCAACCCGCTTCAGGTTGCTCATTGCAATAGCGACATCATTTTTGTGCATGGAAAAGGTGATCGCATGCCAGAGCGACACATAACCAAGCTTGCCGGAAAGTACATTTGTCAGCGCGCTCATATTCTTGATGAGGTTGAATTGCTGAAATATCATGCCAATGTGGCGACGTATCTTTCGAAGACGTTTCCCTTTGGCTGTTACGACATTTTCATCATCTATTTCAATTTCTCCGGAAGTCGGTTCAATGAGTCTATTCATACATCTGAGCAGGGTTGATTTGCCGGATCCTGATAGACCAAGGAGAATAAGGAATTCACCCTCTTTCACTTCGAGATTGACACCTTTTAGTGCATGGGTGCCACTATCATAGATCTTATGTACATCGGTCAGTTTTATTATATTTTTCATTTTATAAATTGGGATGCATCCGTACCAAGTGCCTGAAGCGTTTCTCTGACGACATCATAGTCAGAGTCGTCGGCACGGACAAAGTTATCAATATCAAGAAGATTAAGCAATACATGATGACCTTCTTCAGTGTTTGCAAAATCTAAAAGTGCATCTACGATTTTGATCTTCATATCTTCAGGAAATCCTTTTCGGAAAGTAACAGTATCATTTGGTATCCAATCAGTATATCCGATTATTACTACTTTATCAACAATATCAGGATAGGTTTCTATAACAGCTCTGCGCGCATCATGAATTTCACCATTCTCGCCTGGTGGTGACCAGAATGTGCAGCCAACATCAGCAGTGCCCTGATAGACAGAAAGGATCGCTTGAGGGTGACCGCCTGCAAAGAGTGAGCGTGCCGGTTTAATTCCCTTTTTAGAAAGCAAAGCAGATGGATAAATATACCCGGATGTAGAAGCCGCATCAGTAAACGCGATCACCTTACCCTCAATATCATTGATATCTTCGATACCGCTTCCGGCAAGAGCAACAAACTGCCCCTTGTATTTTTCCAGTCCGTTTCTCACTGTTGTGAGCTCAACTTCCGCACCGAATTTTTCATTTGCCAGTAAATACGCAAACGTGGCAAGCCATGCAATGTCGGTCTCATCTGTGCCAAGTGCTTCTATAACCGAGGCATAACTTGTTGGCACTGCAACTTTGAAAAAGTAGCCCGTTTTCTCATGGAGATAATTAGCGATCTCCCGACCGCTTGTGACGATTTTTCCTGCTTCCATGGATGGAACAAAGTACATCTTTATCGGATTTTTCTTTGATCCAAGAGGAGCATTCTGGCCGCATCCTGCTATAAGAGAAGCAACCAAAAAAATTACGAGTGCGATCTTGTATATTTTCATGAAACTCCTTATGTATAGTATTCATCTAAAGGTACATTTAATTTTTCAGTACCTTTCAAAACAAATCTTTCATCTTTAATAATGTCAATTTTTGTTCCATTTTTACTTACCGATGTTATATGTCCTATAGATTCGTAGGGAAGTGTTATATCTATATGAGTAAATGTATAAGCTTTGCTCATATCTTCTTTTCTTTGAATAGTTTTTTCATTATCACGCGCAATGATCTCTTTTCCGTCGGGATTGAACACTTTTTTATCTTCCTCAAAAGTGAAGCATGTGTCCCCGACAGCAAAATGAGGTCCCATTTTTTCGACAATTAGGACAGGGAGCAGGCGAAGAATATTAAATTTCTGAGCAATAATGTACGCTAATGTATTGGTGCCTATTGCAAATTCACCCATAGGAAGTGTTTTATGCGGGAATAAAATATTCTCTTCGATATATTTCCTGTTCTCTTCATTATTGTCGAAATTCATGCAAGAATAGTCTGACACAAAACCATCCTTGAAAGTAAGCTTAAGATCTTTGTATCTCAGTCCGCGTAAATACGTGTTCTCAACATGTAGAATGCCATTAGTGCCTGTGAGTTGAGGGGAAGTAAACACCTCACCAAGGGGAATGTTCACATCGGCAGTGCAGTTTACGAAATTGGTTTGCTTTTTTGGATTAGATATTTTCGGCAGCCGAACTTTCAAGTCAGTTTCATTACTACCCTTTCCTTTTATGTGAGCATATTCGGCAGTGTCGAGAACGTCTATGATCTTCTGCTGTATCGGTTCATAGATTTCATTCTTCAGCATATTGATCGTATAGATGGCATCAAATACTTCTTCAAACTTATCACCGATCTCAGGGGTGGGGAAAGAAATAATACTGAAGCTCGTCTCCTCACGAGGAGTGTATGTATAAATGATTTGACTCGCAACTTGTTGTATCTGCTGCACCAGTTTTTGCTGATCTTTGTTTAGTTTAAGACATTCTTTCTTTGCTTTTGGGCTGAAGGGTTCTTCCCCGAAAGTCTCAAAATACGTTAATCCTGAATATTTGTCTGAATATTCTTTGCAGAGCTTATGCGCTTGCTCAGAGTTTTCTTTTATCCTAACCAGGAGATCTTCTTCAAGATACAGGGCTCTATCAAAACGATGGTCGTAAGGATATTGCTTGTTGGTTGTTGCCCCTGTGATCCGGCTCACAATAGTAGAAATACCCCTTTTCTTAAGCGCTGGAATAAGATGTTTAATAATTCTTTCAAATCCTGCAGGATAGATCAGCATCATCGTTGATTTTTTGGACATATCTTTATCGGAAATAACAAAACCGCGCTCATAGGCATCTGCCATAAAATCAGCCAAATCCTTGATCTTCTTCTCGGGTAGAGATTGCAGATGCTTTACAATTCTGATAGTATTTTCAGTTATATAGCACCCAAAACGGAAAAGGTATCTTTCGCCCTTGAGATCAGCATTTTTAATGATATTTTTGTAGTAGTCGAAATCAGGATCATAGGTTTCCATCAGGCGTATTTGCTGGTCTTTAACTCTATACTGTGAGTCAATTTTTGTTATAACCTTTTTAAGCTTTTCGAAGTTCGGTATGTTATCTTCGACAAGATGAAAAGCCTCGAGATAGACCTCATTACATTCTGCCATGGTAAATCTCTTATGAAGAAACGCATAGGATATATAACGTCTTATGCAGGTGTAAAAATATGAGAAGAGCTGTCCAAAGTTATCACCGAGCTTTTGCACTGCGTGGGTTGGATTAGTCCAGCTTGTATCGTAGTTTTCGGGAAGTATTTCGGCAAAGAAAGACTCATTTTCCTCCATGAGCTCGAGTGTTGAGTGAGCGGTAAAGTGTTCGGGAGTATTCAGCTTTTCAAATTTATACATTTTCAAGATGAAAACTCCAAGATCATAGAAAAATTCGATGAAATCTTTTTTATTCGGGTACGCTTCCAAATTTTGAGTTTTGGCAACGATATCGCCGATCAACTTGATCGATTTCTCGTACTTATCCTGCGAGTTTTGATTCTCTTGTTTATAGAGATTTTTAATAGTCATAAAGTTCCTTATATTTTTTTTCACGTGTAATAGAACTACCGCAGAATGGACAAAATTCAACTTCAGGTTCTGTTGCTTTATTCGATTCTTTAAGGATTATGATTTTTGTAATCCCTTCACAAAATTTACATTTTATTATATCCATTCTATATATCTCCATCGTTTGAAAATAATGACAATAAAATTACAAAACAATCTTCAATATTATTCATAATGACTTTCCGGTCGCATTTGCGGGAATAATATTACGTCTTTTATATTATGAGAATTTGTGAAAAGCATTACGATCCTGTCAATACCGAGACCGAGTCCGCCGGTTGGGGGCATTCCGTATTCCATTGCTTCGAGGAAATCCTCATCAACTTCGCTTGCTTCGACATCGCCCAGTTCCCGCTGCTTTGCCTGGCTTTCAAGACGCTCCCTCTGATCGATGGGGTCGTTCAATTCACTAAAGCAGTTTCCGAGCTCAAGCCCACCGATAAATATTTCGAAACGCTCTACAAGTTGAGGATTTTCGGGTTTGGATTTTGCGAGCGGTGATATTTCTTTTGGGAAATCGATAACAAAAGTGGGTTGTATAAGATTGTCTTCCACAAATCGCTTGAAAATCTCATCAACAATTTTTCCAAAACTCTCCACATCAAGCTCAATCTCATGTTCTTTGCAAAAAGCAAGAAGCTTTTCCATGCTCGAATTTTCAATGTCGATCCCTGCATATTCTTTGATGAGTTCAAGCATGGGCTTGCGTTGCCATGGCTTTGACATATCGATTGCGTGCTTGTCATATTTGATTTCTAATGTACCACAAACTTCCATAACAATACCTGTGAGCATATCTTCGACAAGATTCATAATATCATTATAGTCTGCGTATGCTTCATATAGTTCAATCTGGGTGAATTCAGGATTATGAGTTCTATCCATACCTTCATTACGAAAGTCCTTGCACACTTCATACACCTTTTCAAAACCACCGATGATCAGCCGTTTTAGATAGAGTTCGTCAGCTATTCGTAGATACAGTTCCATATCGAGCTTATTATGCTGTGTCACAAATGGCTGGGCTGCTGCTCCGCCGTAAATTGGTTGAAGGATAGGAGTTTCTACTTCTATGTAACCTCTTGCATCGAGAAATTCTCTCATCATTTTAATGATCTTGCTGCGTGTTTTGAAGGTCTCTTTCACCTCAGGATTGAGGAGAAGGTCGAGATAGCGTTTTCGGTAGCGGAGTTCTTTGTCAGCGAATTGGTCATAAACGACTTTTTTGCCATCTTCGATCTTTTCTTTTACTACAGGAAGCGGTCGGATAGCTTTGGCAAGAAAGGTAAATTTCTCTGCGTGAATGGAGAGCTCGTTTGTTTGAGTATAGAAAATAAAACCCCTCACGTGTACGAAGTCGCCAAGATCACATTGTTTGAAAATTTTGTATTTTTCCTGCCCGACGTCATCACGCTTGATGTATATTTGAATTTTTCCTGTTTCATCTTGGATATGACAGAAACTTGCTTTGCCCATTTTCCGGAGAGAGCGAATTCTGCCGACAACATCTACACTTGTTTTATTTTTGATAAATAATTCGGGATCATCAAAAATATCTTTTATATGATGAGTGCGTTCTGCTTTTGTGGGGAATGGATTTGTACCCATTTCGAGCAGGCGTCTAAGTTTTTCTTTTCTAGCATGAATGAGTTGATTTTCATTGTCCATGAGAACCTCTGTTACTTCAATGATCTATTTTTTAAAAAAGCATCGATGAATTGGTCAATGTTTCCATCCATGACAGCTTGTACATTTCCTGTTTGCTCGTCAGTACGATGGTCCTTGACCATTGAATAGGGCTGAAATACATAAGAGCGGATCTGGTTACCCCATTCGATACTTTTCTTCTCGTTTTCTATTTTCTGGCGCTCTTTATCCTGTTTTTCTTTATACATTTGATAAAGACGGGATTTGAGCACCTTCATTGCATTTTCTTTATTATGGAGCTGCGAGCGTTCGGACTGACATTGTGCGACAATACCTGTGGGAATATGTGTGATGCGAACAGCACTGCTTACCTTGTTGACGTGTTGTCCACCTGCTCCACTTGCGCGAAATGTGTCAATTCTTAAATCATTTTCATTCACATCAACTTCTATTGTATCGTCAACTTCTGGATACACAAACACAGAAGCAAAAGAAGTATGCCTCCGTTTATTCGAATCAAAAGGAGAGATGCGTACAAGCCGATGAACTCCAATCTCAGATTTCAAATACCCGTAGGCATATTTGCCTTTGATCTCAAGTGTTGCGGAACTGATCCCGGCTATATCACCTGGCTGTTTATCCATGAGTTCAACTTGAAAATCCTGGTTTTCTGCCCAACGGGCATACATGCGAAGAAGCATCTCCGCCCAATCATTGGATTCTGTTCCGCCGGCACCCGGATGGATTTCAAGAAGTGCATTTTTTTTATCATATGGACCGCTCAGGATAAACTGGGTTTCTAATTTATTGAAGTATTTTTTTGTTTTTGTCAGCTTTTTTTCTGCTTCTGCTTCAAGTTCTGTATCTTTTTCTTCCTGCAAAATGTCAAGGTAAGCTTCAAGTTCCTCGATATATTGTGTTATGTTTGTTGCGGTATTAATATCTTCTTTGAGACTACTCAGGTTTTCTGATATTTTCCGAGCACGATCCTGGTCATCCCAGAAATTACGACTGCTCATCTCTTTTTCGAGCTGAGATATCTTTACGCTTTTGGTCTCTACGTCAAAGATACCTCCGCAATTCAAATATTTTTTCTTTCAGATCTTTTACGTCTTTTGCAAATACATTTACATCCATATAAATCCTTAATTTGTTATTTACTTACTGAAATTTCGCATGACCGGGAATTACTTAATAAAATCATTTTTAACCTTTTATAATAACTACTGCGAAACCTGGGTTTCTTATTTTAAAGCTCTTCCGGGAAGAATATATTCTTCGAGCTCCTGGTTAAAATAGCGGTCAGTCATTGTAGCGATGAAATCGCGGACTTTTTCTGCATCGTTTGTAATTTTGATGTACTGCCCGCTTTTATGATTGAGAAAGTGATTGAAAATTTTTGAATCGGCATGTTTCTTTTCGATGTCGGTCATGTACTTATCAAAAAGAATATTCATACCGCGTTGAATTGCAACTTTTTCTTTTTTTATCCACGGATGATTATAAATTTTCTTATAATTAAAACGTTTCAGTTCATACAATGCATCAGAAGTTTCAGTATCAAAAGCAACATAATCTTTATCAAAGCTGTTATAAATGACATTTGTTATGAGAGTGCGGACAATTTCATCATTAGTCGAGCCAAGCTTATTCGTCGCATCTCCCGGGAGTTCATCTCTGTTAAGAAAGCCCAAACGGATCGCATCCTCGATGTCCTGACCAATGTAGGCGATCGTGTCCGAAATGCGTACAACGCACGCTTCCAGCGTGGATGGAGGACTGGTTGTATTTTCTGTTTTCATCGTTTGGAGAAATTTTTCAATATCACTTTCTGTTTTATCTATTTTTGGATGAAGTTGCTCATCATGAACTTCTCCATCATGAGAAACAATACCATCACGAACCTGGAAGGTGAGATTCAACCCCTTTCCATAGTTCGTGATATGGTCAACAATAAAAAGACTTTCGATATTATGATGAAACCGCCCGATGCCATGTTTTATACAGCACCCATTCAGTATCTCCTCGCCATCATGACCAAAGGGAGGATGCCCAAGGTCATGTCCCAGTGCGATTGCTTCTATAAGGTCGCCATTGAGATGCAGCATTTTCCCGATGCTCCGAGAAACTTGAGAAACATAGGTCGTATGCAGACTACGGTTAGACATCTCTTCATCAAAGAGATTGGAAAAGTATACAACTTGTGTTTTTCCTTGATATCTGCGATAAGCGCCAGTATGAATTATGCGATCTCGATCAATAGCAAAAGGACCTCGAAGGCGCTTCTCATGTTCTAAAACCTGTCTGTATGCCTCATTATTTTTTGTCGCAAATCTGGAGAGATGCTCCTCTTCATGAAGGGTGGTTTCTTTAAAAAGCTTATCTAAGACATGTTCCTTATTATGCATATGTGTTATTGCAATTACAATTCATGCGTTCTTCTGACGTTATTTGCCTGGACTCCCTTCTCAGTTTCGGTTGCTTCAAATTCAACTTCTTCATTTTCTACCAGGGTTCTGTAGCCATCACTTTCGATAGAGCGCCAATGAACAAAATATTCCTTGCCGTCATCACCTGTAATGAAGCCATATCCCTTGTTCTTACTAAACCATTTAGTTTTTCCTTTCATCTGGTCTCCTTATATCATTTTCAGACATAACACGTATGTCATTGGATTTTAGTATTGTAGCAGTCACCCCGATGCCTTTTGTCAATTTTTCCTTTAAATAAATTTGATGTGTACCGCAGGAAGGACTTTTTTCTTTGAGGATCGCTGTTTTTATGTTAAATAGTTGGCAAATTTTCAGGGTTTCTTCAGCACCATTACGAAATTGTGAAGAGACATTCTCATTTTGATCATTTATGAGATTATCGATCCCTTCAATCGTCTGCGAACCATCGCCTTTAATAAAGAAGGATGGGGGACGAGGTGTTTGTAAGCCACCCAGTTGTTCTGGGCATGCTGGAATTAGGATATATTTTTCTCTCATATCCAAAACTGATTGGTCCATGTTATCACATCCATTATAACAACAACGCAGCCCAAGAAGACATGCACTAACAAGAATCATTTCTTTCACGGTTATACGCCACCTAAACGGAAAAATAATGTCAACAAATATTGACAAAAACTCAGCTTAATTCATCAACACAACGATGATAGAACAGTATAAGACAATAAAGGATTCCAACTGGATCAAGTTGAATATCAAAAATTCAAAATTTCACGGAAAAATTTATCATATCACATCTCTAGCTGAGGTGAATGTTTTTCTCAAGCAAGTTGAAGGTGAGTTCAGGAAACCTACACATATTGTGTATGCTTACAGATTAGTTGAAGATAATTCTATAAGAGAATATTCAACTGATGCAGGAGAACCGACACATTCTTCCGGACCTCCGATCTTAAAGGTGCTCGCAGGAGATGAATTGCTTAATGTTCTCCTCGTTGTTGTTCGCTATTTTGGTGGGATCAAGCTCGGAATTGGCGGTTTGATAAAAGCTTATACTGAGGTAGCGCAGGAAGCAATAAAAGGGTCGCTGATCGTGACAAGGACGAACAAAAAAATAATGTTCATCGAAACGAATTACAAAGAACTTGGTGAAATGTTATATAAAATCGATCAAATGAGGGGAAAGGTTATTGAAATAATTCATGGTGAAAATGTGAAGATCAAAGCTCTTATCCCAATTTCCTTTTGCACAAGATTTGAAAACACGGAATTGGATTAAAAACTTGACTGAACAGAGCGATGAAATTCATTTAAACAAAATTTTTAGGAGATTATAATGCTCAGAAATAGTAAGGGATTCTCAATTTACACAGTGATAAGCATTATAGCGGTCATTGCCCTCGCAATCATACTACTTGTGCCACAGTTCTATAATGTGAAAGCGCAGGAAAAAACAGACCTGTGTATTGAGAACATGAAAAAGGTAAGAGATGCTGTTGATAATTATATGTTTGAGAGAAAACAATCCTTTTCAGGAGATCTTGTAGAGCTGGTTCGTACCAGTTATCTGCGTCATGCTTATGAGTGCCCCGAAAATGGGAACGGTGATAAATATATTGTAAAAGGTAATTTTGAAACCGGTGAGATTATTGTAATTTGTCCAAATGAAGCTGACTTCCCGGACCATAAATTGTAAAAATATTTTATTTTAATGAAAATAAAAAGGGCGAAAAGTTATTCGCCCTTTTTGTATTTATAATTTTCTGATTAGAGTCGGAAAAACTTACTGCGCCAATCTTTAACTTTTGCATCTTCCTTTATTTTGCTGAACCACTGATTATAATTTTGGTTGAAGAGCTGGTTCTCAACCTGAATTCTCTGTGCCTCCTTTTTTTCTGCGAACTTAGTCATATCGGGGCTTTGGAATTCAACGATCTTTGCAATAAAGAACGCCTTGCTTCCTCTAATAACATCTGTGATTGACCCGGGGGTTTTCAATTCGATCATATCCTGAATGAGTTTGGCTTCACGTCCCACATCGGGAATGTTACTGGTTTCTGAAATGAGATCGGTATTAACAACCTTCAGATCATTGTCTTTTACCACTTCATCAAAATTTTGTGCAGTGAGAACCGGAGCAATTGTTTCAGCTTCTTCCTTTTTGATATTCATCTTTTTTTGCAATGTGAGTTTATCATAGATTTCTTTGTTCACATCTTCAAGAGATTTGTAATGATCTCCGATTTCATATGAAATCTGGGCAATAAAGTATTCTCCTTTGTCGCTTCGATATGGAGGTGCCACGTCCCCAATTTTATTTTTGAAAGCAAAGTCTATGAGCATCTGCACTCTGCCTATTCCCTGAATATAACCTGCAATTTCTGTAAAAGGAGGTGTCTCTTTTATTTCCAAACCATGATCCTCAGCAACAACCGCAAAACTGTCTATCAGAGCATTTTCATAAAAATTCTGAGCAACTGTTTCAAGATCTCTACGTGCCTCTGCACCGGGTTCGACTTTTATAAGTATGTGGCTCGCCCTCAACTCTTCATCACCATTCTCATTGGTTCGTTTATCTGTTACTTTGATGACATGCCAGCCAAATTGAGTTTTTACAGGTTTACTGACCTCGTTAACCTTCAAGGCAAAGGCGGCGTCGTTGAATTCTTTTACCATTTTACCTTGAGTGAAATAGCCAAGATCTCCACCCTGAGGAGCTGAAGGACCTTCTGAATATTCTTGTGCAAGGGTTGCAAAGTCTTCGCCGGAAATCGCAGAATCATAGATCTTATTGATCTTGTCTTCTGCGGTTTTTGTATCTTCCGGACTTGGTGCTAAGGGAATTGTCACATAGCGAAATTTACGTTGAGGACTTTCATTATAATTCTCAAGATTATTACGATAATATTCGGAAATTTCTTCATCTGAGACATATACAGAATCGACCTGATTTGCTGCAAATACAATAATGTCAGCTTTAACTTTGGTTTCTTTTTTTATGAAATCCTCAATAACCATCTGTTCGGTGATGATGACATCTGAATTCACAAAACTTCTGAGTTTATCGTACCGCAGGAGCTGTTCATAGTATCCGGAGAGCCAATTCCAGTCGATCTGAGGATTTTGCAACGCCTGTAAATACTTGTTCTTGTCAAATTGTCCTTCAGTCTGAAAAGCTTCATAGGTGGTGATCATTTCGGGTGGTTCATTGATCATCTTGGATGCAACTTCTTTGGGAGATACCTGGATATCAAATCTATCAATTTGCTTATCAAGAATGATCCTCTGAACGAGCTGATCCCATGTTTGGTCGTTCAACCGGCGATACATTGCATCGTCGATCTCTTTACCCTGATTGGCGGGATCCTGCATATAATTTGTATAGGTGTTTTGCAATAATTTATAATATTCATCATATTTTATTTTCTCACCTGCAATTTGCCCCACATAAGGTTTTTCCTGAAAAACGCTGCTGATTCCCATGGTTGCCATACCGCCGATGAACACAATTGCAATGATCCAGATAACAGGGCGAGAAATACCACGCATTTTATCTAACATAAAGATAGACTCCTTAAAGAATATATTAGTGGATAAAATTTTTGGGGTGGCAAAATTAATGCAAGTTTTTTAAATAATGAGTTTTATGCGATCTGATTTTATTGACACAAACCTGATAAGTACATCAAAAAACACTCTATGAGTATCAATAATGAAATATTATACAGAATATTTAAAGATGATGCCGAACGCTCCGGTATGGACATGAAGGATTTCTATCATAAACGAAGAAATGGTTTGTATCCTTTTCGAACTCCCGAAGGAGAGGTTGTGTGGCTGAGAAAAGATCAATTCAGAATCATGTCTGTGATAAAGCGTACTCACTCCAAACACTCAAGAAAAAATAGGGCTAAGGATTCTGAGGGGAAATCTTTTTTTACACCGGAAATGGCGAGAGCTTTCATTGTAACGGGAAGCGGGATAGTAATTCTCTTCTTTATCGTAAAACTAATACAGGTACTAAATATTTTTTAGAGTAATGGAAATTAAAATTCTAAAGATTCAATACTAAACAAAATTAATTATTGTAAGTATTTTTGTGGTGCCATAATGTAATTTTAAAATTTTTCTCTGTGTTCTCTGTGCTTTCTGTGGTGAGTTATTGTTGGATTATTTTCTCTGACTTAGAGCTTGCTGAAGTTCTTTCTTTTTCTCAGGAATTTCATCTTTTGATCGTACAAAAATCGGCTTGCCATATATCATTTTAACTGGAGAGAAGGGTTTTGGGATTATAAAATTATCCCAGCTATGAAGCATCCATTTTGATTTAATTAAAAATACACCCGGTATGATTGGCTTGCCTGTTTTCAATGCTAAATAGAGCGTTCCCTCTTTAACGATCTCTTTCGGACCTGTCGGACCATCCGGCGTGATCGCAATATCATATTTTTTTGAGATAGCAACGGCTTCTTTAAGCGCCTTCACTCCTCCACGCCGTGAAGAGCCGCGAATGGTTCCAAAACCTAACTCTTTGATGACTCGAGCAATATATTCGCCATCACGATGCTGAGAAATAAGCACATGAACATTCTGATACCTGTGTGTGTATGCAGGAATGAGCATCCTGTTATGCCAGAAAGTATAAATGACCTTTCCATAAGATTCTCTTGTAGGCAAAAAATTATCTTTATTGTACTCCTTTATACGCAGGGTACCCATAAGGAGTTTTATGAGTGACGGACCAAACCTTTCGACTAGACAAAGAAGTTTATTTCGTTTCATGGATCATTGAGAGTGCAATTAATGCTACTTTTTCAGAAGTATTAAATTTTCCTAATTTCTCTTTTATGATGCAGAGCTCACTTTTTGTTTTTTCATAGTAGTTCGCATCTTCAAGGAATAAACGGACTTCTTTTATGATGCTCTCAGCAGATGCAGCTTGTTGGATGAGTTCCGGGACAATTTTTTTGCCGATCACAATATTTGCAAGAGCGATCATTTTTATCTTTATAAATGCCCGCGCTATCATATATGAAAGGGAAGAGGTTTTGTATATCACCACCATCGGCGTTCCGAGATAACCCGTTTCTAATGTAGAGGTTCCTGATTTGCATACTACGATCTTGCTGAATTTCATAAGAGGGTGTGTGTCACGAATGATCGTAACATCATTTTTTACAGGAGAGAGGATTTTTTGAAACAGTTCAAGGGACACGGAATCAGCTTGAGAGATAAGAAATTCATAAGAATCATTATAAATATTTTTCAGGTTCATGATCGTTTCAACAATTTCAGGAAGAATTCTTTTAATTTCCACATTTCTGCTTCCTGGTATAAATCCTATCCACTCTTTGTGGGAGTTCAATGAATATTTTTCGGCAAATTCTTCTCTTGTTTGATATATGGTGATCTCTTCACTTATCGGATGCCCCACATATTCAACATCAGTGCCGATTTCTTCATATAGTTCCTTCTCAAAGGGAAATATCACAGCGATCTTATTCGAGTATTCGGCAATTTTATGAATGCGCTTTTTTTTCCATGCCCAGACTTGGGGGCTGATGTAGTACAGCACCGGTATGCCAAGTTCATAGCAGATCTTTGCCACGCGAATATTCATGCCTGGATAGTCAACAAGTATAGCAAGATCGGGTTTTCGTGCTTTGAATTCAGATTTTAGTGTGCGAAAAACTTGTAGAATGAATCCGAGATGACCGATCACTTCCGCAAAACCGATAATAGAAAATTTAGAAAATGGAAATATGGATTCGAATTCCTGCTTTTGCATCAACGGACCGCCGATGCCCCAAATATTAAGATAAGGGTCTTTCCGTTTGAGCTGCTTTATTACTTCTGCGGCATGGACATCAGCAGAACGCTCACCAACCAGCATGAAAATATTTTTCATAGAAGCAAGACAAAGGTGTGACTTTAATCGTCAAGAAAAAGAAGCGGAATGGTGAACGATAACTTTCCGAAGCACAAAAACTTGACTGTCAAAATATGTGAAAAATAAGTAACACCATAAAATGGAACTGCGAGTTCCTACCTTATGACGCCACGGCTGTTGATAAGGTACAAGAAATAATTTCAATAAAATTGAAAGTGAACCGCAGTCGTTCACTTTTTTTATTTGGAGGTATCTAATTTCTATAAATAGACGGTTTAAACCCTGGAAACAGCGGGAAAGCTATAAGAACGACAAAAAAATTAATGAAAAAATAACTGCGAGAAAGGTTCGTTTGATTGGTCCCGATAAAGAAGCTCTGGGTATTGTTTCGATTCAGGATGCTCTTCATAAAGCTCGCGAGTATGGACTTGATCTTGTGGAGATCGTACCGAAAGCGAATCCACCGGTTTGCAAGATAATCGATTACAGCAAACTGCTTTTTGAAGAGTCAAAAAAAGCTCGTGAGGCAAAAAAGAAGCAGCATTCTACACAGCTTAAAGAAGTAAAATTCAGACCCAGAACCGATGAGCATGATTATAATTTTAAGGTCAAGCACATCAAAGAATTTCTGGAAAAAGGAAATAAGGTCAAGGTCACTATTCAGTTCCGCGGAAGAGAAATGGCTCATAAGGAAATGGGCTGGGAACTTATTAAAAGGATAAAAGAAGAACTTGATGAGTTTGGTGATTTTGAACAGGAACCAAGAATGGAAGGTCGCTTCCTGATCGGTTTCGTTTCACCCAAAAAGATTCAAAGCTAGCGAACAAAAGCAGGAAAAGTCATAGTAAGGAGTTTTAATTATGCCAAAACTAAAAACAAGAAGAGCAGCGGCAAAACGGTTTAAAAAGACAGCGAAGGGTAAGATTAAAAGAAACAAAGCATATCGCGGTCATTTTATGGAAAAGAAATCATCTAATCAAAAATCCAACCTGCGCAAGGGCGGATATGTTGCAAAAGCCGATGAAAAACGTGTGAAGAACATGTTAGCGTCATAAAATTAAATTTTTATAAGGAGTTGTTATGGCTAGAGCAAAAAATAAAGTAGCTTCCAGAAACAGAAGAAAGAAAATCCTCAAAGAAGCAAAAGGTTACAGAGGTGGCAGAAAGCTATATCGTGCTGCACGCGAGGCAGTTGAGAAGGGTTGGCAGTACGCCTATCGGGATAGAAAAGCCCGTAAAAGAGAATTTAGAAGATTGTGGATCATCCGCATAAATGCAGCAGTGCACGAGCATGGATTGAGCTACAGCCAGTTCATTAACGGTCTTAGAATATTGAAAATAGAGATCAATAGAAAAATGTTATCAGAACTTGCGATAAACAATCCTGAAGCTTTTGAAAAAATTGTTAAGAATGTGAAAAAGAAATTGGGAAAATAGGATATCGTGAAAGAACAAATACAAGAGATTTTAGAAGAAGCGAGAAGAAGTATTCCTTCTTGTGAATCAGATAAGGATCTGGAAGAGCTTCGAATTAAATATCTTGGTAAAAAAAGTTCTCTTTCAGATCTTCTGAGTAAGATCGGGACAGTACTAAAAGAGAAGCGTCCCCAGATGGGTGCCCTTCTTAATAAGGTTAAGAAAGAGATAGCACAACTCATCGAGCAGAAGAAGTTGGTACTTCATGAACAGGCAGATGCTACCAAAGCTCAGGGCTTGGATGTTACAATGCCGGGTAGACCACTTCCAATTGGCGCCAAGCACCCTTTGTATCAAATATGGGAAGAGATTGAAGATATCTTTATCAATCTGGGATTTGAAGTTGCAGAAGGACCGGAAATTGAAAGCGAGTATTACAATTTCGATGCACTGAACACTCCGAGCTGGCATCCGGCAAGAAATCCTCAAGATACGTTCTATTTAAAAGGTGGCATGCTTCTGCGAACGCAAACATCTCCGATGCAGATACGCGTGATGGAGAAATTCAAACCTCCAATTAAGATCATATCTACAGGCAGATGTTATCGCGTTGATAAGGTGGATCCTTCGCATTTGCCCGTGTTCCACCAGGTAGAAGCGCTTATGGTTGGTGAAGGCATCACAATGTCAGATCTCAAAGGAGCGCTCGATTCTTTTGTGAAGCGAATTTTTAGCGCAGATACCCGATCCCGTTTTCGTCCACATTTCTTTCCTTTCACTGAGCCGAGTGCAGAAATTGATCTCCTTTGTATAAGCTGCAAGGGAAAAGGGTGTAAACTCTGCAAGAATTCCGGGTGGCTCGAGATGGGTGGCGCTGGAATGGTCGATCCTGCAGTTCTCGAAGAAGTTGGTTATGATCCTGAGAAATATACAGGATATGCATTTGGCTTAGGAATTGAACGTATTGCAATGCTTCGATACGGCATCTCGGATATTAGAAAATTAGTGACCAATGACTTAAGAATATTGAGTCAATTCCAATAAGTAAATTTTGCTGAAGAGAATATCATGAAAATAAGTTATAATTGGCTGAAAGAATTAGTTCCTATACATTTGGATATTGATGAGTTTTGTGAGAAACTCACCATGTTCGGTCTTGAGGTAGAAAAAGTCGTTCAGCCCGGAAAAGAACTTGAAAATATTGTTATCGGTAAAGTTATCTCTGTAGAAAAACATCCCAATGCTGACAAACTTAGCTTGTGCCAGGTTGATGTCGGCGGAGATGAGGCACTGAGCATTATTTGTGGTGCTCCCAATGTGGTGAAAGACAGTCTTGTCCCAGTCGCTAAGATCGGCGCCAAACTTGGTGACTTCAAAATAAAGAGGGCAAAACTTCGTGGCGTAGAATCTTTTGGTATGATATGTTCGGAGAAAGAACTGGGCGTTTCCGATGATCATTCCGGCATTATGATAATCGAGCAGGACATTGAGCCGGGCACACCTTTTGCAGATGCGATGGGAATGAATGATCATATTATTGAAGTTGAGGTCACCCCAAATAGACCTGACCTTCTTGGTATGATCGGGGTCGCTCGTGAAGTCGCAGTTATGCTCGATACAGAGTATGAACCTCCAGAAATTGCTTTTGAAGAATCTAATGTGAAAACCGATGATGAAATCTCAGTTATTATAGAAGATGCCGAGAAATGCCCCCGATATTGTGCACGAATGGTAAAAGGAATTACGGTTCAACCATCTCCTGCGTGGATGCAGAGAAAATTGATCGCATCGGGTCTTCGACCGATCAATAATATCGTAGATGTCACAAATTATGTGCTTCTCGAATATGGTCATCCGCTGCATGCCTTTGATTATACGAAGATAAAAGATAAAACTATTGTTGTCCGAACTGCAAAAGATAAAGAGAAAATGATGCTTTTGGATGATACGGAGCTCACACTTCATTCCGATAATTTGCTTATAGCTGACAAAAAGCATCCACTTGCACTTGCTGGTATTATGGGGGGGCTTGATAGCTCGATAAACGATAATACGAAAGATGTGGTTATCGAATGTGCATATTTTGATCCGAGAAATATTCGTGCATCAGCACTTGAATACGGATTACAGACAGAATCCTCTTACCGTTTCGAAAGAGATATGGATCCAAATGGTTTGACCGAAGTTATTGACAGGGCTGCACAGCTTATACAGCTCACAGGCGGCGGTGAAATATCAAGCGGAATTGTGGACTGCTACCCTCAACAGATTATTCCTAAGATTTT
The DNA here is from genome assembly GCA_030765865.1 of Candidatus Celaenobacter antarcticus. Classification (GTDB taxonomy): domain Bacteria; phylum Cloacimonadota; class Cloacimonadia; order JGIOTU-2; family JGIOTU-2; genus Celaenobacter; species Celaenobacter antarcticus. Next base: position 63,619 of record JAVCDK010000062.1, read on the forward strand.
ACCGCTTCGAGTGTCCCGCACAAACAGTATCCTTAACGCAAAGATGTCAGTCAATGAAGTAGAAAATTATCTCAATAGATTTGAGTTCGGCATAAAAAAGACAACTCAGGGGAGCTTCGAAGTAACCATCCCAACGTTCCGTCCGGACATAGAGCGTGAGATAGATATTATTGAGGAACTCGCACGGTGTTATGGATATAATAATGTTGAGTCTCATTTCTGGACAAACAAGATAGATAACAAGCAGAAAAGAACGGTTGTACGGCTCGCAAAGAACCATCTTGTCTCTCTTGGTTTTTTTGAAGTGAACAATATGAGCTTTGCAAATACCGACGATCTCAATACACTAAAAATCCCCAAAGATGATTACAGACGTAAAGTTGTTGAGCTTGCCAATCCAATGGGAGAACAATTCTCAATAATGAGATCAACCCTTATACCTGATCTTCTTAGAAATACAGCCCTGAATCTCTCTTATAAATTTGAGAATTTCAAACTATTTGAGCTCAACAGGACCTATCTCAAGGAGAGCGAAGATACTTTTGCGGAACCCACCTGTCTGACAGGTGTTATTGTTGGAGAATTCGAGCCATTATATTGGAGAGAGAAGCAAAGAGCAACTTCATTTTATGATGTGAAAGGCGTGGTTGAATCAGTTTTTTCTAAAATACATTGCATAAAAAATATCACGTTCAAGGTATCGCAACAACCATATTATAAAAAAGATTCA
>JAVCDK010000152.1 GCA_030765865.1 Candidatus Celaenobacter antarcticus
AGGTGTACTTTTTGTGGCTTATGTGAAATGATCTGTCCTGATTTTGCAATATTTGTCACTGAGAAGGAGGAGTAGTGTACAGAGAATCACGATTACACGGTGAATTTTTCATGCAGGGCGATATCGCATGTGCAGAAGGTGCACTGGCTGCCGGCTGCCGTTTCTTTGGCGGCTATCCCATTACTCCTGCATCAGAAATTGCAGAACGTATGGCAATGAGACTTCCGCTTCTTCACGGAGTATTTATACAATATGAAGACGAGATCGCTTCAATGGCAGGCATACTCGGTGCTTCTTGGGCTGGAGTGAAATCCATGACCGCAACATCCGGACCCGGCATCTCGCTTATGAACGAAAATATCGGCCTTGGTATGATGATGGAAGCTCCGTGCGTTGTGGTGAATGTACAAAGAGGTTCGCCTTCCACCGGACTTCCAACTTCCTGGGGACAATCCGACATGATGCAAGCTCGCTGGGGTTCGCACGGTGACTATGGAAGCATCTCACTTGTACCTAATTCCCCTCAGGAATTCTTCGAGCTGACAATAACTGCTTTTAATTTTTCAGAAAAATACAGATTGCCTGTATTCATTATGTCAGATGCACTTGTGGGACACATGACCGAGAAGGTTATTATTCCTCCTGTTGAAGAACTTAAGATCATTAATAGAAAATATACAGATAAAAAGCCGGAAGACTATCTCGCTTATGATTATGGTGAAGATCTAATCCCTGATTTCGCAAAAGCTGGGGATGGATATCGCTATCATACCACAGGTCTTACCCATGACAAACGGGGTTATCCTGACATGACATTTGAATGCCAAAACGAACTTGTGCCACGGCTGGTCAATAAAATCAAAAATCATATTGATGATATTTCTCTTACGGAAGAGTATGACCTTGATGATGCAGATGTGATCGCCATTTCCTATGGAATTACATCGCGTACCATACTTCCTGCGATAACTAAGGCAAAGAAAAAGGGAATAAAAGTTGGTTATTTACGTTTAAAAACAGTATGGCCCTTCCCCGAGGAAAAAATTCGCAAGCTCTCTGAAAATGTTGCAGGTTTTGTAGTCCCGGAAATGAATCTCGGGCAGATTTCGCTTGAAGTTGAACGATGTGCACGCAGTAACGCTCTCGTCAAACTCGTCCCTAACCCCGGTGGAGCCATACATAAATTTGAAGACGTGCTACACGCAATTGAAGAGGTTGCACATGGAAAATAATACAGCTCAATTACAAGAAAAATTCCATCCAGTGGAAGATATCCTGAGGATGGATAGAATGCCTCATATCTGGTGTTCAGGATGTGGGCTTGGTTCTGCAGTAACAGCCTTTGTGGAAGGTTTGAATAAAGCAGGTGCGTCTTATGATAAAACTGCAATAGTCTCTGGCATCGGCTGTACAGGTCGAGTCGCCGGCTATGTTCGGCTTGATTCTTATCATACGACACACGGAAGAGCAATACCATTTGCTACAGGTCTGAAGCTCGCAAATCGAGACTTAACTGTGTTTGTATTTTCTGGCGATGGTGACCTTTTTGCAATCGGCGGAAACCACCTTATTCATGCTGCAAGAAGAAATGTTGATTTGAACGTGATCTGTGTAAATAATTTCATTTATGGCATGACAGGTGGGCAAAACGCCCCAACCACTCCTCTCGGAGCATACAGTTCTACTGCCCCCTTCGGTAACTATGAGATGCCCTTCAATCTGGTTGGACTTGCTGCGGCATCCGGTGCGAGTTATGTGGCACGATGGACCACCATGCATGCCCGCCGTTTGAGAGATTCTATTGCTACTGCTACTAACAAAAAGGGATTCTGTTTCATCGAGATCATTTCTCCCTGCCCAACAGTTTTTGCAAGAAAGAATAAGGGCGGAACTGGGCTGGATATGCTCAAAGAATTCCAGACCCGTGCTATTATTGATCATGACGCTGATCCTACACAGATACCAATTAGTATGGATAATGAGATCGTGTGTGGTGAATTTGTAAATGAAGACAGACCCACTTTCTGGGAAAATGTACAAGCTGGAATTAAAACACGGTTAGAAAAATTTTCAGACTGGGAAGAGATGCAGAGCAATTCAAGAAAAATTACTCACAAAAAAGATCGAAAATACACTTCCAGTAGAGATTTTTGAACGATCAGGAGCAATACATGAGTGAACTCAGAGTTAAAATATCAGGATTTGGCGGACAGGGCATTATACTCTCTGCCTACATCGTTGGAAAAGCAGCTTCAATATATGACCAGATGTCCTCTTCTATGACCCAGGCATACGGCCCGGAAGCTCGTGGTGGTGCCTGTAGCTCGCAGGTTGTAATTTCACCCAAAAATGTCGAATACCCGCTTGTTGATACTGCTGATGTGCTCCTTGCCATGTCTCAGGAAGGATATGATACTTTTCTACCGATTTTAAAAAAAGGCGGTATTCTTTTATATGATACCGACCTTGTGGAAAAGTTACAATCGCATAAAGGTTTTATTGCAAAAGGAATCCCAGCAACCCGGCTTGCTGAAGAACTTGGCAAAAAGATCGTGGCAAATATTGTTATGCTCGGATTTGCTACAAAACAGGCAAAGATCGTCTCTCCTGAAGCAATGCAGGAAGCTATCGCAGATTCGGTACCCAGCAAATTTACTGACCTTAACATGAAAGCTTTTCGGGTAGGTTATGAATATCATGAGGAACAAGAATGAGTCTAAAGATCACTCGCGAAAAAATAAAAAATTCTCTTGTTGATAAAATTGAAGAAATCTCAGGACAAAATGTTTTTGATTGTTACCAGTGCGGGATGTGCTCTTCCGGCTGTCCTGTCACAGATTACATGGATTACTCCCCCAACCAGGTCATGCGCCTTGTTCAACTCGGTTCTGTTGATGAAATACTAAATTCAAGGACTATCTGGATCTGTTCGACATGCTTGCAGTGCTCAACACGCTGTCCAAAAGGGATTGATGTTGCAAAAGTTATGGAAGCACTTCGCACCATCAATCTTCGCCAGCGAGAGTGTACACTTAAACCTGAAGATCTTAAATTAAATGATCTCAGAGACCTTCCCCCAATTGCATTGGTCAGTGCCTTCAGAAAATTAACAGGATAAATATAGAATGCAGAAGTCAGAAGATATAAGACAGAATGATGGTAAATCAGCAAGAAACTTTTCAGTTCGTGACTCATTATCTTCTCCCGACTTCCGTCTCCTTAATTCTATGAATATGAAATTTTAAAGGAATATAGTATGAAATCAGGATATTTCCCGGGCTGCACCCTGAAGACAAATGCAAAGAATTTCGAAGATTCCGCTATGCAGGTCATGGAAGTTCTCGGACAACCATTAGAAGAGATGGAAAACTGGCTCTGTTGTGGTACTGTGTTTTCTATGACGACAGATGATCTAATGCTCCAGCTTTCTTCGATCAGAAATCTGCTTCGTGCTGAAAATCAAGGATATGATGAACTTATAACCCTGTGCAGTATGTGCTACAACACACTTAAAAGAGCAAAGGAATTTATTCTTAATGATGAAGAGAATCTGCGTAAAGTCAATGACTTCATGTACAAAGAAGAATCAAAATTCAAGGGAACTACCGATGTAGTACATCTTCTCAGTATTCTTAAAGACAGGATCACTTTTGACAAGATCAAGAACAAGGTTACGAAGCCGTTAACGGACCTAAAGATAGGCGCTTACTACGGCTGCCTTCTCCTGCGCCCCAAAGAACTTGCCATCGATGATTATGAAGATCCGTCTGTTATGGAAGAACTTGTGGATACTCTCGGTGGCGAAGGTATTGTTTTTCCTTACCGGTTAGAGTGCTGTGGTGCATACCAGACGGTCATAGAAAAAGACGTTACTATTAAAAGAACCTTTGAGATAATAAATTCTGCGCGCAATGCGGGATGTGAAGCACTTATCACAAGCTGTCCGCTGTGTACATTTAACCTCGACCAGCGGCAAAAAGAAACATCCGAAGAATTTTTGGAATTTTCAACTATGCCGATATTCTATTTCACAGAACTGATGGCTCTTGCTATTGGAATTAAATGGAATAAAGATTGGACGAAACTACACTACGTAAACCCCGAACCTTTCCTGAAAGAAAATGGTTTAATATAATAAAAGAAAGATGAAGAAATGAACAAGATTGGAGTATTTGTTTGTCATTGCGGAGATAATATTGCCGGCACAGTTGACGTGGAGAGAGTTGCCAAAGAAATTGCTAAATATGATGGAGTTGCTCATAGCGTTGACTATACTTTTATGTGTTCTGAGCCGGGCCAAAAAATGATAAAAGATGCCATAACTGAAAAAAAATTGGATGGCGTAATTGTTGCAAGCTGTACCCCCACAATGCACGAAGGTACATTTAGAAAAGCAGCAGCATCAGCCGGACTAAATCCATATCAATGCGAAATTGCCAATATAAGAGAGCAATGCAGCTGGGTTCATTCCGATAAAGAGAAAGGCACTCAAAAAGCAATTCTTATTATAAAATCGATGATCGAAAAGCTTAAGATGAATGAGTCGCTGTATCCTGTATCGATGCCTACAAATAAAAATGTATTAGTAATTGGTGCTGGGATTGCCGGGATTCAAGCTGCCCTGGATATTGCTGAAGCAGGACATAAAGTCTTCCTTGTTGAGAAAAGACCCTATATCGGCGGTCATATGATCCAACTTTCAGTAACTTTCCCAACACTCGATTGCTCACAATGCATTCTCACACCCAAAATGGTACAGGTTGATCAAGATGAAAATATAGAACTTTTTGTAAATAGTGAAGTAGAATCAATAGATGGGGCAGTAGGCAATTTCAAAATAAAGATTAAGAGAAAAGCACAATATATTAATCCCGACATTTGTACCGGATGCGGAGATTGTGTCGACACATGTCCCGTGCTTGTTCCGGACGAATATGAAGAAGGACTCTCATACCGAAAAGCTGTATATATGTCCTTTCCTCAGGTAATACCATACACTTATACATTAGATATTGATAACTGTCTTGGCTTAGATCCCATAGCTTGCGGAAAATGTAAGGACGCATGTAAGGAAAATGCAATTAATTATGACTTGAGAGATGAGATCATTGAAAAAACAGTCGGAGCAGTCATAGTTGCAACAGGATATGATCAATATCCTATGGAAAATATTGGTGAATATGGATACGGAAAATATCCTGATGTTGTAAGCGGACTTCAATTCGAAAGACTCATTTTTGCAGTTGGTCCTTCGGGCGGCAAGATGTTGCGTCCTTCGGATGGGAAACCGGTTAAGGAAATTGCCTTTATTCAATGTGCTGGCTCGCGTGATCCCGAAAGACACCTTTCACATTGCTCGAAAATATGCTGTATGTATACCGCCAAGCAGGCAAAATTGTTTAAGACAAAAGTTCCTGATGGCCAGGCATATATTTATTATATAGATATCAGAGCAGCAGGAAAAGATTATGAAGAGTTCCTTCAAAAAGCACAATCTGATCAAAGATTGATTTATATACGCGGTAAAGTTTCCAGAATTTATAAAGAAAATGATAAAATGGCAATCAGTGCTTTTGATACTCTCTCCGGTAAAAAGATAGACGCAAAAGTTGATATGGTTGTTCTTGCTTTAGGATTAGTTCCAAGTTTTGGAACTGCAGAGTTAGCACGCAAATTTAATCTTTCTGTAGGAACTTCAGGCTTCCTCTCTGAAGCACATCCAAAATTAAGACCTGTAGAATCGGTAAATTCAGGATTTTTCCTTGCAGGAACATGTCTGGGACCGAAAGATATCCCCGAAACCGTTGCCCAAGCTTCAGGAGCTGCTTCAAAAGCACTCTCTCTCTTAGCGCATGACAGTGTAGAAAAATCACCAATTATTGTACAAGTTGATGCCGAGAAATGCGATGGATGCGGGAAGTGTGCAGAGGAATGCATTTTTGATGCGATCACAATTGATACAATCCAAAACATCGCTGTCATAGACGAAATGAAATGTAAAGGATGTGCCTACTGCATTCCCGAATGCCCTCATGGTGCAATTGAGCAAAAGAATCTCTCTGATCTGCAAATCTACAATATGATTAATGCTATACTAACTAAAGGTAAAAAGACTGAAACATTTGAGCCGAAAATTATCTGCTTCTTAAGTGAGACCGGTCCTTATCAGGCAGCAGATCTTGCAGGAACCGGAAGAATGGAATACAGACCTAATGCATTCATAATCAAAGTATTATCAATATCAATGCTTAATGAAAATCATATTCTGTATGCACTAAAGCATGGAGCTGACGGCGTGCTGATCAGCGGAAGTCATCCCGGAGAATCTCCTTATCCTGGTGCATGCCTTAAAGCTAAAGAGAGAATAGACCTTATAAAGAGTAAAGTGAAGAATGCCGGATTGGATCCAAATAGAATACGATTAGAATGGTATGCCGGCAGGCAAGCAAAAGGACTAGCCACCTATGTTGATAACTTTGTTGAATATCTCAAAATGACAGGTCCGGTTGATTCTACTAATTGGAAATCACTGAACTAAAAAATAAATATGAAATTATTGAAAAACATGGTTGTGACTCTTAATGAAGAAATGCTACGCGCTTATAGTCGTGAATGCTTATTTGCATTCCAAATCGTATGTAGTCAAAATATGGCGATGTCATGAAAAAATGATATTATATTTATCCCAAACCCCTATTAAAAAAATAATCTAAAAAAATAGAGGATTATAATGAAAAAAATCGGCGTTTTTATTTGCCATTGCGGAATAAACATAAAAGATACAGTTGATGTCGAGAGACTTACCGAAGAACTGGCAGACTATCCGGGTGTTGCTTATACAGAAAATTATATGTTCATGTGCTCCGATCCCGGACAAAATCATATAAAGGATGCAATACAGGAGTACAAACTAGATGGCGTGATCGTTGCCGCTTGCTCTCCTACTTTGCACGAATCGACATTCCAGACAGTGATGAAGGAATCGGGTCTTAACGAATATCAAATGGAAATTGCAAATATCCGCGAGCAGTGCAGTTGGGTCCATAACGATATTGAACAGGCAACTCACAAGGCGAGACTAATAATCAAAACAGCTATTGAAAAACTTAAGTTGAATGAATCTCTTTACCCGGTTTCTGCACCTGTAACAAAGAAAGCGCTTGTTATCGGAGGGGGAATATCGGGCATTCAAGCAGCTCTGGATATTGCAGATGCCGGATTCGAAGTTATTATGGTTGAAAAGAAACCCTCGATCGGTGGGCACATGATCCAGCTTTCAGAAACCTTTCCGACACTCGACTGCTCACAGTGCATCCTCACACCGAAAATGGTTGCTCTCAACAAACATAAAAATATCAAACTCTATGTAAATAGCGAAGTGGAAGGTATCGATGGATATATTGGAAATTTCAATGTAAAGATCAAGCAAAATGCTCTGTATGTTGATCCTCATAAATGCAATCTCTGCGACGATTGTACAGAAGTATGTCCGGTACTTGTACCAAACGAACAGGAAGAAGGACTTTCATGGAGAAAAGCTATATATATTCCTTTCCCTCAGGCAATTCCGGCGACCTATACACTCGATTTGGAAAATTGCCTTGGTCTCGAACCTATTGCATGCGGAAAATGCCGTGAAAAATGTGTTGCCGAAGCAATAAATTATGATGCAAAAGATACGATCATTGAAGAAGAAGTCGGGGCTGTCATTGTGGCAACCGGTTTTGACCTTTACCCTGTTGAAAATATTCCCGAATACGGATATGGAAAATATCCTGACGTGATCACAAGTTTGCAGTTCGAGAGAATCCTTTCTGCTACCGGTCCAACGGGTGGTGAGATATGTCGTCCTTCTGACGGCAAGGTTCCCAAAGAAATCGTTTTCGTTCAATGCTCCGGCTCCCGCGATCCCGAACATCATCTCTCATATTGTTCGAAAATATGCTGTATGTACACGCTCAAGCACGCTAAGCTCTACAAACACAAGATCCACAACGGACAGCCATATATCTTTTATATTGATATTCGAGCAGGAGGTAAGCGTTATGAGGAATTTGTCCAACAGGCAGTGTCCGAAGAAAGTATTTTATATATACGCGGTAAAGTAGCTAAGATATATAAAGAAGGCGACAAGATGATCGTCATGGGTATGGATACGCTCAGCGGCAAAAAGATCGAAGTAAAAGCCGATCTTGTAGTCCTTGCTATGGGAATCGTACCAAGCGAGGGCTCTCATGGTCTTGTTAAAAAGTTGAAAATCAATACAGATGACAAGGGATTCCTCTCCGAAGCACATCCAAAACTGCGTCCAGTAGAAAGTTTACAAGCGGGATTTTATCTCGCAGGGACTTCACAGGGCCCGCGTGATATTCCGGACTCTGTTTCCCAGGCATCGGGAGCTGCTTCCAAAGCTCTTATTCTGCTTTCCAGCGATAAGATATATCATTCGCCAATTATTGCTTATGTGGATGAAGAACTTTGTTCCGGCTGCACGATCTGTGTGGGAACCTGTCCCTACGGTGCTCGTGAACTGAATGAAGTTTCAAAAGTAGTAGAGGTTAATGAAATCCTCTGTGAGGGTTGTGGTGCCTGTATCAGCGCATGTCCTTCGGGTGCTGCACAACAGAAGAACCTTACAGACGACCAGATCGATAATATGATCAAAATAATTGCGAGCGGCATATAAGCTCGCTCAATATACATATGGATTAGGAAATCGCATGAAAGATTTTGAACCAAAGATTGTCTGTTTTTTATGCAAATGGTGTACCTATTCCGGTGCAGATCTCGCCGGTACATCACGAAGGAAATATCCGCCAAATGGTGTTGTTATAAAAACTTTGTGCTCTTCAAGGGTGGACCCGCAGCATGTACTCCTTGCATTCAGCAGAGGATGCGATGGCGTATTCATCGGAGGATGTCATCCCGGTGACTGTCATTATCAAAGTGGCAATTATAAAACTAAAAGAAGAGTGATTTTGCTAAAAAAAGTCCTTGAACAGCTCGGTCTGAATTCCAACCGTCTTCGTCTTGAATGGATATCTGCAAGCGAAGGAAAAAAATTTGCAAACACTATGAAAGAATTCACAGCCCAGGTAAAAAAATTAGGTCCAATTCCTGAAATTAACTGCGAATGAATACGAAATAAAAAGTGAAAAACGATAAATGAAGAGCGAAAATTACCCGTTTTCATTAGATTTTAATAATATTAGGAGGAATCATAATGCCTAAGAACATTCCCATGGTGAAAGTATATATTTTAGGGGAAGGTTTTGATGTGCCCGAAGGATCAACCATAATCACTGCAATGGAGCATGCAGGATTCCAGCTGACCGTTGGTGTCGGTTGCAGAGAAGGTTTCTGCGGCGCTTGCGCAACCCTGTACAGAGAGAAGAATGACTATAAATTGCAAGCAGGTTTGGCATGCCAGACGGTTGTTACGGACGGTATGAACATCGCACAAATACCCTTTGTTCCTGCGGAAAAACCCATTTACGACATCAATAAAGTCGACCCTGATATCGAAGCTTTCAAAACCATTTATCCAACCCTGTTCAGATGCGTGGGATGCAACACCTGCACAAAGATCTGCCCTCAAGATATTGAAGTGATGGATTATGTGCAGGCACTCATTCGCGGTGATATCGCAAAAGCGGCTGACCTTTCTTTTGACTGTATCCGTTGCGGATTGTGCGCACTGCGTTGCCCCGCGGAGATCGTACAGTACAATGCTGCCATTCTTGCTCGCCGTCTCACAGGAAAATATCTTCTTCCAAAAAGCCAGGATCTTGAAAAACGGGTTAAAGAAATCGCAGAAGGTCTTTATGAAGAAGAACTTCAAAAACTTACCAAATCAAATACAAAAACCATAAAGAAGCGATACTATGATCGTGAAATCAAAACAGGATAAATTTAAAAGTTTAGGAGAATAGATATGTATCCAGAATATATGCGCAAATCGATTAGAAACGTCGAAAAGACTCGACACGAGCGCCTCAAACTTGCACGTTCAGGCAAAGCGATCTTCCCAATGATGTCTGCGGAAGAACGACAGGGAGTACTTGATAAATTCCATCCTGACTATAAGAAAGATGCTCGCAAAAAAGTGCGTATCGGACCAAACAAAGGCGAGAATATAACAACTAAGGTCGTCGATCAACTCGAGGCATACTCAAGGATCAAGCCGGAATATTTCGATCTTAAGCATCCTGACTATGAAACTGATGTTCTTGTTATCGGAGCTGGCTCAGCAGGATTTTCTGCATCACTTCTCGCATCAGAAAACGGAGCTGATGTTCTACTCGTTACAAAACTTCGAATTGGAGATTCCAACTCAATGATGGCTCAGGGTGGGATCCAGGCAGCTGTTCGTCCTGACGATAATCCTATGCTTCATTACCTCGACGTGATCGGTGGAGGTCACTTCGACAATAAACCCGATCTGGTAAAGGCATTAGTCTCGGAAGCTCCGGATGCGATACACTGGCTCCAGGATCTTGGTGTCATGTTTGACAGGAATGAAGACAATACAATGCTCACGAAACCCGGTGGCGGAACCTGCCGTCCGCGTATGCATTCAGCCCGTGACTATACCGGTGCTGCGATATGCCGTACTATTCGTGATGAAGTTCTCAATAGACCTGACAAGATAAAGATACTTGAACATCAACCAGCTGTGGAACTTATTAAAGATGACAAAGGAAATGTCGCAGGTGCAGTGCTCTACCATCTTGAAAACAGAAATTACTATACGGTTAAAGCAAAAGCCACTGTTATAGCAACAGGCGGCTTCGGACGTCTTCATATAAAGGGATACGAGACCACCAATCACTATGGTGCAACTGCAGACGGACTTGTAATCGCCTATCGCGCAGGAGCAAACCTGCTGTATATGGATTCCGTACAGTACCATCCTACAGGTGCAGTGTATCCTCCACAAATTCTTGGATTTCTCTGTACTGAAAAGCTTCGTGGACTTGGAGCACAGCCCGTGAATAAGAATGGTGAATTATTCGTTTATCCACTTGAGCCCCGCGATATTGAAGCATCCGCCTTCATTCGGGAATGTACAGAACGTGACTTGGGTATCAAGACACCCGGGGGACAGGTTGGTATCTGGCTTGATTCCCCAATTATTGAAAAATTGAACGGACCCGGTACAATTAAGAAAGATCTGCCGGCTATGCTTCGTCAGTTTAAGCGTTTTGATGTCGATATAACTCAAGATCCTATCCTTGTGTTTCCCACGCTTCATTATCAAAATGGTGGAATTGAAATAAATGATCACTGTGAAACTAAAGTTAATGGCCTCTTCGTAGCCGGAGAAGCTTCGGGTGGTGTTCATGGTCGTAATCGTTTGATGGGAAATTCCCAGCTCGATCTTATAGTATTCGGGCGCCGTGCAGGTATGTATGCTGCACAGTATGCGAAGAAAGTTAAAACTGGCGTACTCACACTCTCACATATTACTGAATATGACAAAGAAGTTGAGAAAATCGGTGTAGATAAAAAACACATCTCCCCAATGGTTCTTCCCGATTATACACCTGCTTCTGTAAAAGAACGTCAATATACGACTGAATATCAAGGAACGTTAAGATAAAGGAACCGCGGATTAACTCGAATGGACACGAAAAATGACGATAAAAAATTTTGGTATATGATTTTTTCCTTGGGGATAGCCGGACAGACAAAAATGTTCAATTGTTATCTCAACAAGTTAAGAATAAATCAGAATAATTTTATAATTAGTGTTAATTCGCGTTAATTCGTGGTTTAATATTTTTGGAGGTTTAATGGCAAAACCGAAAGTTGGTTTTTATTGGTGCGCATCCTGTGGTGGATGTGAAGAAGCGATCATTGATCTGCATGAAGATATACTGAAAGTTGCGGAACTTGTAGATATAGTATTCTGGCCCTGTGCTATGGACTTCAAAACATCAGATGTAAAAAACATACAAGATAATGAGATTACTGTATGTTTCATAAATGGAGCGATACGCACAGGTGAGCAGGAAGAGATGGCAAAATTTCTTCGCAAAAAAGCACAACTTATCGTTTCTTTTGGGTCATGTTCGCAGCTTGGGGGTATTCCCGGCCTGGCAAATTTCTGGGATAGAGAATCGATATTTGCATCATCCTATGGCAGCAAATGCCCATCTGTTGATAATCCCGATGGTGTTGTTCCTCAAGAACTGTCTGAAGTGCCGGAAGGTGAACTCACGCTTCCAAAATTCTATAATACAGTAAAAACAACAGACCAAGTGATTGATGTGGATTACTATCTCCCCGGTTGTTCTCCCGCTCCATACCTCACTATGCGTGCGATCAATACAATTTTATCTGGAGACTTGCCACCTAAAGGAACAGTCCTCGCACCAAACAAAGCCCTCTGCGAAGTATGCTCCAGGAATGAAACTAAACCAGAAAAATTATCTTTGGATAAAATAAATCGTGTCTCATTGGTGGAAATAGATCCCGAAAAATGTTTTCTTGCACAGGGGATCATATGTATGGGACCTGTCACACGCTCAGGTTGTAATGGTGAGAATGACGGGCGCTGCATCACAGCAAATATGCCATGCAGGGGCTGCTACGGACCGCCTTCAGAAGTTCACGATGTTGGCGCAAAAATGATCGCTGCACTGGCGTCTGTAGTCGGACTCGAAGGCGAGGAGGATATGAATGAAGCTGATGTTCAGAAGCTCCTCGATCAAATCGTCGATCCTGCAGGTTTATTCTACCGATTCTCACTTGCGAAATCCTATTTTCGCAGAAAAATCATGACTGATTCATAAGAGGAGAAATAATCTATCATGGGTACAAAAGTTACTATAGATCCTATTACCAGACTGGAAGGTCATGGTAAAATAGAAATATTTTTAGACGACAGCGGCAATGTTGAAAATGCATATCTGCAAATTCCCGAACTAAGGGGTTTTGAACAATTCTGTGTCGATCGTCCTGTTGAAGAGCTTCCACGTATTACTCCCCGTATCTGCGGTGTGTGCCCCATGGCTCATCACATGGCTTCCACAAAAACCGTTGATGCGGTTTACAATGTTCAACCCACTGAAACTGCAAAGAAATTACGCCAGCTCGTATATGATTCCTACATTTTTGAAGATCATATGCTGCACTTCTTTTTCCTTGGCGGACCGGATTTTGTGGTCACACCTTCGGCTCCTAAAAAGGAGCGCAACATTCTGGGTGTTATTGCAAAGGTTGGTTTGGAGATCGGAACACGTGTCATCAAAACACGCAGAGAGATAAGAAATATCGTTACTTATCTTTCAGGAAGGATCATTCATCCGGTTGGAGGACTTCCCGGCGGTGTATCAAAGGGGTTAACTGAAGAAAAAAGACAGGAATTCCTCAAAATTGCAATAGATGCCCGGGAATTTGCACAAGAGAGCATCGAGATCTTCAATAATATTGTGCTTGGCAACAATGCATATGTTGACCTTATTGTTGGTGATATTTATAAGCACAAGACCTATTATATGGGCTTGGTCGATGAAAATAATAAAGTAAATTTCTATGATGGCAAAGTCCGTGTGGTCGATCCTGACGGAAAAGAATTTGTGAAATTCGGAGCTGAGGATTATCTCAAACAGATAGCTGAACACGTCGAACCATGGAGTTATATGAAATTCCCCTTTCTGAAATCAATTGGCTGGAAGGGCTTCAAAGAAGGAAAAAACAGTGGAATCTATCGCGTAGCTCCTCTCGCACGACTTAATGTATCAGACGGCATGGCTACCCCTATGGCCCAGGAAGAATATGAACGCATGTATGAAACTCTCGGCGGCAAACCGGCACATAACACGCTGGCATTCCACTGGGCACGTCTTATAGAAGCACTCTATGCTTCAGAGCATATTGTTGAACTGCTTGAGGATAAGACGATCACGTCTCCTGATATCAGAAATATACCTACCGAAATACCGACTGAAGGTGTTGGCATTATCGAAGCTGCGCGCGGCACACTAATACATCATTACAAAACAAACGAACAGGGAATGGTAAAAGCCGTGAATCTCATTGTTGCAACAGTTGGCAATTCTGCAGCAATGTCCCTTTCTATCGCAAAAGCTGCCAAAGCTCTTATTAAGAACGGCAAGGTTGATGACGGTTTGCTGAACATGGTAGAAATGGCATTCCGTGCGTACGATCCCTGCATGGCTTGCGCGACTCATTCATTACCCGGATCGACACCCTTTATAATAAACGTACGCGATAAGGACAATTCAATAGTAGAAACCATTCGCAGAGACTGAGCGTGAAAACCCTTGTTCTTGGACTTGGCAACACTATTCTCTCTGATGATGGTGTGGGGATTCACATCGCAAGGCGGATCAAAGAAAAACTTCCTGATATTGATGTTATTGAAGCAAGTGCTGCCGGATTTCGTGTTGTTGATGAAATAATCGGATATGACAAACTAATACTCATTGACTCAATAAGAACAAAGAGCGGTCAGCCCGGAACCTATTACAAGCTTGGAATTGAGGAATTCAAGACTACACTTCATCACAGTTCTCCACATGATATGAATATGTTTGATGCGCTCGAGCTTATGAAAAAGCACAATGCCCACCTTCCGAAAGAAATCATTATTTATGCTATTGAAGTTGAAGATACTTTCACTTTTTCAGAGCAGTGCACACAGAGAGTAGAACGAGCCATCCCTGAATTGACAGCACTAATTCTGAAAGAGCAATTTCGACACGACAAAGTTTGACATAAAAACTCGAACATAGATTTTACGCAACACGTGGGGCTATAGCTCAGTTGGGAGAGCATTTGTCTGGCAGACAAAGGGTCACGGGTTCGAGCCCCGTTAGCTCCACCAGTCTTCGTTTTGAGCGGAGCGAATTGCGAAAACTGCCGACTTGGCTGGCCAAAATCGAATTTGTATATTTATAAATTTCCTGCTTCACCAACAATTTTAATTTATTCCTCTACCTGATTTCTTTTCACGCTATTGCAAAATAGTCAAGACTTTTTTTCACGCTATTGCAAAATAGTCGGGCAAGAACTATGAAATTTTATGTATTTAGAGTATTTCTCTACCTCAATACCACCACTTTGCTGACCTCTTTTTCAACTCCGTCAATAATAAGATTGGTAAAATAAATTCCTGAAGATAAATTGTCAACTGTGCTGGAAATTGAGTGTTCGCCGACATTTCTCTCTTCGTCAAGAAGCGTTGAAACCAATTGCCCTTTTATGTTAAATAGTTGAATTTTTACTTTGCCGGGTTTATGTATGGAAAAACTTACTGTGAGATTACTTGTGTTTGAATTGATTGGATTTGGATAGTTTGTTAGATTGAATTCTGTTGATTGTTCTGGTTCATCTATTGAAACATTTTGGTTAAAGTAGTATGCTCCCATATCGGCAACAGTACCATCAGGATCGGGAGGTGAATTCGGATCTCCCGCATCTATACATGGCGATTTTGTTGAATCAGAGATTGGAAAGTTTGTCCAAGACAAATGATAATCTCCACTAATTTGATTAACAAATAGAGGATCTGTTTGAATACAACCTACTCCTAGACTACAATTATAACAACTTCCACTTTGGTTATTATAAATGTCAGAATACGTTATGGAAGTATTACCTGGACTCCAGTCATTAACATATATTCCATAACTATTTCCATAAATAATAGAATTTTTAACATTTATATCAGTATGTAAGTATGAATAAATACCTTGCTCATTATTATTTGCTATTGTTGAATTTATAAGTTCAAGGTATGAATAATAATAAATATTTATTCCTCTTTCGTTGTTGTCACTTATTACTACATGATTTAATTCAATGGATGTTTCCTTTATCCAAAGAGCACCATCAACAGAACTATTACCTGATATAATTACATTTTCTAAATAAGGGGTTGAATTAAATATACAAATACCACCCCCATTACTACCTGCTGTATTACCTTGAACTGTGCTATTAATTAAATTAAAAGAAGATCCTGATGCCTCAAAACCACCACCATTTGTTAAGGATGTATTAAATCTAATCGATGTGTTTTCAATATTGGGATTTGATAATTCTATATACAAACCGCCCCCACGTCCACCTGAATCATTAGCTAATATATCTACTTCTGTTAAGTTAAGATTTGAACTATCTCTACAACAAATTCCACCACCATTTCCATTAGCTATATTCAGAGCTATTGTAACATTCTCTAAATAAGGATTTGAATTGCTTAAATATAAACCACCACCCTCAATATTAGCTATATTTTCACGTATTAAACCATCCAATAAATGTGCAGAAGAATTAGACATGAAACTCAAACCCCCTCCCTTATTAGCGCTATTTCCTACTAATGATACTTCTTCCATTATTGGGGAGGATTCAAATAAAAATATCCCCCCCCCCTCATTAACTGCTTGATTATTTATTACTGATATATTTTCCATTTCGATTGAGGAGTATGAAATTAAACAACCTCCTCCGCATACTGATGAATTGTTATTCTCAATTTTTATATTACTCATTATCGTATTCGATTCATTACATGATATACCTCCTCCACTCCAATTTGTTTGATTATTTAATATATGCAGATTTTCTAATTTTGGAGAAGATGAATTACAACATATCCCCCCTCCGTTACCATTATTTTGATATCCGTTCTTGATTGTTAAACCACTTATTAATGCTGTTTCGTCTTCACCGTTGTTAAAAGTTACAACTCTTCCATTGTTATTTCCATCAATAATCGTTTGTGAAATATAGGAAGTATCTGCCGTTGTGAGAAATAATGAACCAATAGTGATATTCTTTCCGTTATAATTAATGTTTTCAACATACGTTCCCGGTTGTACCAAAACCGTATCTCCATTTGTTGAAGCATCTATTCCTGCCTGTATCGTTGTGTAATCTACCAGTATATTAATTGTTTCAGCAAAAGCAATGTTCACAAATAAGACAACCAGAAATGTTGCCGTCATACAAAAAATACTCTTTCTTTTCATGTGACCCGCCTTTCATAGGTTTTTTTTATCTCAATAATACTACTTTTCTAATCTCTCTATCAACTCCATCCAAACTCAATTTGGTAAAATAGATTCCTGATGATAAATTGTCAACTGTGCTGGAAATTGAATGTTCGCCGACATTTCTATCTTCGTCAAGAAGCGTTGAAACCAATTGCCCTTTTATATTGAATAGCTGAATTTTTACTTTGCCGTGCTTGTGCAGAGAAAAGTCTATCGTGAGATTGTTGTTGTTTATATTAATTGGGTTAGGATAATGAATGAGTTTGAAAATTTCTGCTTCAGGAGGATCATCAATAGATACATTCTGATTAAAGTAATATGCTCCCATATCTGCAATAGTTCCATCAGGGTCTAAAGGTGAACCTGGGTCTCCTGCATCTATACAGGGTGACATGGTCGCATCAGGGATTGGATAGTTTACCCAGCTTAGATGATAGTCTCCATTGAGAGGGTCAACAAATAATGGATTTTCTTGTATATTATAATAAGCATCGCAACTATCTCCATTAGCGTTTGTTGTGATATTTACTCCAATTGAATCATTTGTCACCCCATAAAAATTTCCGCCTTCGTTATTGTAAAAATCAGAATAAGTAATTGTTGGATTACCAATATTTACATAGATCCCATTACCAATTTGGTTAGAAATTATTGAATTATTTATCTCAATATCAGCATGATAACAGCAAATTCCACCACCACCCTCATTTGTTGAATTATTTGATATTACTGAATTCTTTAAAGATGAGAATGAGTGATAGAAGCTTATTCCCCCAATATGTTCAGAACTATTATTTTTTACCATTAGATTTTCTAATGTAGGATTTGAATACTCGCAGTTAATCCCCCCACAAGATGCATTACCTCCATTCGATATTGTAAATCCTATTAGAACAGCAGTTGAATCCTCCTCATTCTCAAATGTTACCACACTTCCGTTCTGATTGCCATCGATCACCGTCTGTGAAATGTACGAAGTATCTGCAGTCGTAAAAAATAGCGAAGCAACAGTAATATTCTTTCCGTTGTAATTAATATTTTCCATATAGGTTCCCGGCTGGACTAAAACGGTGTCTCCATTGGTTGCAGCATTTATCCCTGCCTGTATTGTTGTGTAATCTGCTGGTATATTAATTGTTTCAGCAAAAGCAATGCTCACAAATAAGACAAGCAAGAATGTTGCCGTCATACAAAAAATACTTATTCTTTTCATGTGACCCGCCTTTATAGGTTTTATCGCGAGTTAATTATATTTTTTCATATTTTAACTTCCATACCAAAATTTAATAGAGCACCAAAAATAAATACAAATAGACAATAAATTGAATTTGTTAGAGTTTTAGTTTAGCTGTCAATTTTTTATCTCCTCACACGAGTCTGGAAAATATATTAGAATGTTTAAAAAGCATTGCTAAAGAAGGGAACAGTTAAATTTGCTTCGCATTTAACACCCTAAAGCTTTAGCAACGAGGGATTCCATCAATTTAATTTTTTTGCCCATTTTTTTTATATTATTTTTAACCTTCCTCTGTGTTCTCTGTGGTTATATTCTTTTTGTTTTAGCTTTATACGAGTTATTATCAGTTATGAGATTCAAATTCATTTCATCCATACTTTTTCAACCTATCCAAACAACTTTCCCTGTACTGTGCATAGCTCCTTATACACCATCATCTTTTTTGTGATGCCGTACTTTTTGCATAGCTCATCAAAATATTGATAAAGTTCCTGAGCGTGAGGAACTGTACACTGATATTGCTCACCATATCGGATATTGTATTTCATTCTTGTGCCCTGAAAAAGCTCATCCAATTTCGCATAAAGATATTCCCGCTGTCCGCCGCGAAGCAACACGCCAAACCAGGCATCGGGTTGTTTAACGTAATTGAGAATTGTTTTTGCGCGAATTTTTTTGATCATACATTCACATATTTTTTCTGATCCAAATATTTTCAGCCCAATTCTCTCAATCCCTGTTTTATTCTAAAATGTTTTTTATCTTCGCTTCAGTAACTGCGCTCATCTCCTCATTATTTATTATAATATACATATCCCGCGCTCGAATATAGCAGCTCAGTGCCATCTCCGTATCACCAAGATTCTCGTACGCAACGCCCATTGCATACACATCATCAGCCAGTCCGCTTGTGTTTTCTATGAGTTGATCATATTCATGGGCAACTTCGAAAAATTCTATTGCCTTTCCCCATTGCTTCTCTTTGCTCAACGCATAACCAAGGGTATATGCAGCATAGGAAACAATCTTTGGGTCATCGAGCTTATTCTTCTTGAACATCGAACGCAACCCGGAAATATTGTGTTTGATCTTCTCAAACTCATTTTGATAGGGCTGACCTGTCTTAAGCAGCCCCAATAAGCGATATGAAAACAGCTCCGTCTGCATCTCCTTTTGTGATGTCTCTACTGCAAGGGATAATGTTATCACTCTGCCGTATTCTTCCTTATCAAAAGCAACTTCCATCTGAAGGAGGTAGAGAAGCGGGATGAAATCCGGAGCATTGTTGTGGGCAATGACAGACATCTTCATATACCACGTGTCGTACAACTCCATATTATCGAGATAATAATACTGCCGTGCCACTGCTAGACCGGAAATGATGATCCCCTTCAGGTTGTCCACACTGGTATAGAGATCGAATGCTTTTTCAAAAAGAAGCTGCGCCTGCGGATAATAGCTGACGGCTTCTGCATTTTGTGCGCGCTTCATGGCATCATTTGCATCCTTTGTGGATTGCAGGTCTACATACTTTGGAAGACTCGAACAGGCAACAAGCGCGATTATTCCGACAAATAATATTATTTTTTTCATTGGTCTAAATCCATTAATCTAATTTTTGTGTTCTTTTGCTGGGTAGGAGCTTCCTCTTTGATGCCTCCGCGCAGGAAGGGATTATTGTTAACGGCTTCCAGCGTTTTCTGCGCAGTTTGCAAGGCGACCTTGCTTTTTGCTAAAATGTCTGCAAATTCAGGCATCTGCATATACATAAATTCGAGTATCTTGTTCATAGAAACAAGATTTTCATTAAGAGAAAGCAGCATGTCCTTCATAGGATATATGAGATTTTCTTTATCGGGATCGATCAGCTTTACTATGAGACCATCAGGATTTTTGTAATTTGCAAGCATTTCATCAAGCTGTGCTGCAGTGCCCTTGAAATCTTCAGTGAGATCTGCGACATTGCTGAGAATACGGAATATTGCGCCATCTTCAGGGTTATTGTCCTCTTGCAGAGATGTCAATATTGCATTGACATTCTCCAATGACACATCCATTTTATCCGTCATATTAGCAAGATTGTACACCATTCTGAAAAGCGCTCCCTGTTCCGGATTGTCATCCTGAGTGAGGTTATACAAGAGCTGGTCCACATTTTTCAGCACGGATTCCATCATATCACCCCTCTTCTTAACAAATCCTTCTTTGAGCAATCTCTCTCCTTCCGGCGTATCAAGGGAAGGAATGTACTCGCCTTCTGCCAGCACTTTGCTCCAATCGGGTCCTTGCAGAAATTCCATTGTGCTTTTCCCGGTTAAAGGACTAGTAGCTTTGAAAATTGCCGAATTTTCTACAATTTTGTCTCTAAATTCCTTATACACAACCAGTTCGGCATCTATTTGATTATTAACATTTAGAGTATATTTCTTCAATTTTCCGATTTCGTATCCCTTGAAATACAGCTTCGTCGAGCTTGACAGTCCTGTTGCGTCCACAAATTGGGTAGTGAAATAGTATTTCTTATCAAAAATTCGTTTGGAGATTGCAACGACTACAAGCGTAAAAATGAGCGCCAATACCGCAAAAAAGAAAAACATTCCCACAATCTTATCTGTATGTTTGAATTTAAACTTCATCTTCGACTCCTAATAAGTCTGATAATATATCTAATTTTTTTATTTCTTTTAAAAAATCTTTATCTTGAGCATGCATAATTTTCTTGATCGAGCCCTTCTCAATATGCACCACCTGGTCGGCAATGGATTTAATAACATCATAGGAATTGCTTGCGATGATTAAGGTCATGCCTTCTTTTTTTATATTTTTCAATAAATTTATTACTTTGATCTGATTTCTGATGTCCAAATTAAAAAGTGGTTTGTTGATGATAATGATTTCAGGATGAGTAATAAGCGCACGTATGAGTGACAGTATTTTTTTCGATGTATAGGAAATAAAGGCAGGACGTTTTTCAAGAACTGGGGGTACATCAAAATACTCACAATAATCCTTGATCTCTTTCATGACCTTTGCCTTCACAAATTTCTTTGCATAGAATTTTACCGGCAATAGCAGGTTTTCAAGAACAGTCAGGTTTGAAAGAAACGCACCTTCCTGAAAAACAAAGGATATCTTCTTTCTCAAATCTACAACTTCATCTTCAGTTTTAGAATAAATATCTTTCCCTGCAATAAATACTGTTCCGCCAGCAGGATGATAAAATTCACCGAGCACATTCAGTAAAATACCGTTATAGTAGCCATACGATCCGATAATTATGCAGGACTGATGCTCTTCAATAGAAAAAGAAATATTCTTCATGATGATGTCTTCATCAATATCAACAGACAGATTTTTAATTTCTACTTTCATAATTTTATAAAATATAAAAAAGTACTGTAATTATTATATCAAACACAACCACCGCTATCACTGAGGATACTGCCGCTTTTATTGTGTGTTGAGGAACCTCGGTCGATGCGGTGGTCACCTTCAAGCCCTGATAGCAGGATATGAGCGCAATAGCTGTGCCGAATACAATGGATTTGACCACAAAAATTATTATATCTACAAAGGACAGATGATATAAGAACTGGTTGACGAAATAACCAAAATTGATCGGGTAGAAAATCGTTGAAAAAAGCCACCCTCCGATTACTGCTGCAAGATTGAAGTAGATAGTCAGCAAAAACACAGCAACAACGACACCGATAAAACGGGACACTACAAGATAGGAAATCGGGGAAATACCAAATGACTGAAGAAGATTTATCTCGTTATTTACTATCATGTTGCCGAGTTCTGTGGAGATTGCTGTGCCGGATCTTGCGATTACGATAAGTGCGGTGATAATGATGCTCAGCTCACGAATGACTACTGTGACGAGTATTACATAAACGAGCTGGCTCTGCCCAAATCCGCCGAGAATATAGTTCCCCTCAAGAATGATAAGTCCACCAATGCTCAGTGCAATGAAAATGATGAGGGGAAGCGCCTCGTAGCCGGTAAACATTATCTGGCGCAACAGGACGATGAATCCTATTTGTTTTTGCCTGTGAAAGGTGAGGGTTTTACGAAAGACCTGCATCACAAATAGATAGAACTCTTTTGTGTTTTCAAGGCGCGTACGCAACCCTATACCGGCAGAATCAAATAAACTCAAACATTCTCCTTGTTTTATATCCAAATTATGAAATTAAGTTTTAATCAAGCTGTTTTTTTGTCAACAAAGCCATAAAGCAAAAGCGGCTGCACATGACAACCGCTTATTTATTTATGGCTTCTATCTTTTTACTCTATCATTTGCAATATTTTGTTTGATTTTTCGATGAATGACTGAAGTTCTTTACCGGTAAGAGGTTTTTGCTCGATAAGCCCAAGCTCGTGAATATAGTTGCAGAGTAAAGCTACTTCTTGCGTTTTCCCTTTGTCGTTAAGTGCAAGTATCTTCTTTACAGTATCATTTTCACTATTCACGACCAGTGTGTGCTGTGCAAGCATATCAGTTGCTTCAGGATTTGCGAACTGGCTCATCTCCTGAAAACGGCGCATGTGCTCATTAAATACAACCATTGCCGGAATGTCCTTCACCTTCAAGCTCTTTACTTCCACTGTAATTTTGTCGTTATTCAATGCTTTCTCAAAGACTGCCTTGATCTTATCTGAAGGGGTTTTGTTATCCTGATCAACGATCTCCTTCTTGTCTTTGTTCACCATATTATCATTGATCTCGGAGTCGATACGCACAAAGGATACATTGCCCTTATCCATTTCTATTTTCTGGAATATGTGACCGTCCAGCACAGTCGGAGCAAATATCACTTCAATGCCCTGCTCTTTCATCATATTCAAATAGGTAACCTGAAGATCTTCGCTGGGTGCATAGTAAATTTTCTTCTGCTTGCCTTCCTGCGGATTTCTGAGAATATATTCATCAACTGTGACGTAATCGCCTTTTGTGGTCTTGAAAATGAGCTGACCTATAAGGTTTTCGTAGAATTTTTCCTCGGTCAGCATTCCGTATTTAATGAAGTGATTGATATCATTCCACAAGCCCTCATAACGCTTCCTGTCTTCTTTGAAAATATCTTTGAGACTGTCCGCCACCTTCTTGATGATATACTGGGATATTTTCTTCACCTGTTTATCTTCCTGTAAAAAGCTGCGTGAGACGTTGAGGGGAATATCGGGAATATCCATTCCGCCGCGAAGCAAAAGCAAAAATTCCGGCACAACGCCTTTCAGGTCATCTGCAACAAAGACATCGTGGCAAAAGAGTTTTATCTTACCCCGATTCAAATCAAAATCGATCTGATTAATTTTTGGGAAGTAGAGAATTCCTTCGAGCTTGAAAGGGAAATCCACATTTAGATGTACCCAGAAAAGCGGGTCTTCGTATTGATGGAAAAGTTCTTTATAAAATTCTTTGTATTCGCTCTCTTCGATGTCTTTTGGCTTCTTGTGCCAGAGTGCTTTTTGAATATTCACTATCTTCTTATCAAAGACGATCGGGAAGGGCATGAAATTACAGTATTTCTCGATCAGCTCTTTTACTTTGAAGTTCTCGAGAAAATCCTCATTCTCTTTATTGAGATAAATAGTAACAGTAGTGCCCGGTTCTTTTAGTTTTCCCACATCGAGCTGGAAATCAGTACTGCCTTCACACTCCCAGTATGCGGGTTCTGCACCCTTTTTAAATGAGAGGGAATCAATTGTAACTTTCTTTGCGACCATAAATGATGAGTAGAATCCCAGTCCGAATTGCCCGATGAGTTTTCCCTGCCTGTCTTTGTACTTTTCTACAAAACCTTCTGCGCCGGAAAAGGCGATCTGGTTGATATATTTCTTGATCTCCTGCTGGGTCATGCCGATTCCGTTATCGATGATCTCGAGTGCTTTCTTGCGTTTGTTGATCTTCACTTCAACCTGAAGTTCATCTTTCTTCACATCGGGATCCATTGCTTCACGCTTGTTCATTGCATCAACTGCATTGGCGATAAGTTCTCTCAGGAAAATATCATGCTCGGAGTAGAGCCATTTTTTTATGATCGGAAAGATATTTTCAGTGTGAACTGTTAGTTTCCCCTGTTTTTTCTCTTGTGTCATAGGTTGGTTCCTCAATTATTTTTAACTGATAATATAGGTTAGAAAAATGAGATGTCAAAGAAGAATGAAAGTGTTAATACTCCTGCTCAATCCTCATACACATAACACCCGGCTCTGGTTGGATGATCTTTAACATAACTTTGATTCGGCACCTTTCTGATGAGCCACATGATAAGGAGATCTCCGCCAGCAAATAGGAGAAAAAGCAACCCGAATATGAATATCACGCCCATATGAAATATGAGTCCCAGCAAAATCGGGATCAATCCCAAAATCACAGCAGGTGCAATAAGCGCCAGGCGATAGTAAAGTGCTCGTAGGGCTTTGCTATAATGCGCATATGGTGTGATAGTATCCCATTGAATTCCAACATGTACATATTTGAATCCTTTCTCTCCAAAAATACCAAAAACCATCGCGTGAATAACTTCATGGAGAAAGATACCCATAATTATAACCGGAAGAAAAAGCCACCATCCAAAGACTATCTTTCGAGCAGCATAAAAAAGATTCATTACCCCATAAAGATAGATATAAAAGGGAATAAGCAGGGCGATGATGATGAGAAGTATTGGTATGCAAAGTATGCTTGCCTTGAACATACCAACAGAAATATCTTTAGTTTTGCTCATCATGCTCAGAGTAGAGTTATCTCCTTATTATTGGAAAGATATTTTCAGTGTGAACTGTTAGTTTCCCTTGTTTTTTCTCTTGTGCCATAGGTCGATTCCTCAAATATTTTAACTGATAATATAGGTGTTTGGGGGACTTATGTCAAAAGAGATTTGATATAATGAACAGCATAATAAATATATCTATACTAATCTTTATTTATAATACTGTCATAATACCTGGCGTGCTTACCCAAATTACAATCCCGGCAGGATGTAACTAGGTTATCAAGTTTATCTGATCCCCCCAGCTTCTTTGGTAAAATATGATCAACAACTAAAATGATTTTATTATTCTTAACATTTCTACCACAGTACTGACATGTAAAATTGTCTCTCTCAAAAACCTTAAAACGTTGGGAAAGAGATAATCTGTTAATACGTCTTGTTATTCCTAACGAATACAAAAAATCGTCAATTATAATAAGTTTTCTTTTTAACAACTTGCTTCTTTTCAACTTTTTCTCTAATTCAAATGGTCGTTCTTTACCTATGTATTTAAATTTCACTTTATCACTTTCTCTATATGCAAGATAATAATAATACCTTCCGCCTCTTTTTTTTGGTTGTATACTACCTTTGGATGGGAGGTCCTTTAATTCTTCAAGTATCTTATTCTTACAATTCCTATAATATTTTATGAAAGCCATAACAATTTTATCATACGGAACTATATTTTCGATATCAATTTTAGTAATATTGTCTATAATTTTATTCATAAATATCCAGATACATAAATTAGCCTGATTTATTTATAATACAATTAAATCAAACCACATAACTCTTTCGTCAACTTTATCTTATTGCTCATATCTATTATTCTCTTAATATGGCTCGATATGCACTACCACATCGAGCACATCGGGTCCATTATTGACAACCTCATCACGCACTTTTTCCGAAATACTATGCCCCTCATAAACTGAAATATCTCCATCAACAAGTACGTGCATATCAACGAATATACCGTGTCCGGCATCACGTGTTCGAATGGCGTGAGCATCCTTAACTCCATCAACTCGCATTGCAAGCGAGTGGATATGCTCCTTTTCTTTGGTTGAAACACCTTTATCGGAAAGTTTCATAATTGCAGGATATACAATATCCCATGAAACTTTCAATATGATCAATGAAACGACAATCGCACCAATGTGATCAGCAATAGCCCATTGAGGCTTGATAACAGAAATTCCTACTGCAGCCAGTGCAAAAATGGAGCTCAGTGCATCAGATCGGTGGTGCCAGGCATTTGCTATAAGTGCAGAGGACTTCACTTTTTTACCAATCTTTACATTCCAGTGATACAATAACTCCTTCACAATTATCGAAACCAGTGCGCCAATTATGGCAATCTGTCTCGGCTTAACAAGATGCACATCACGAATCGTGGAGATCGCATTGTAGCCAATTCCAATTGCAACTGCAGCAAGACCAATCCCAATAAAACTAGTGATAATTGTCTCGATCCGCCAATGCCCGTAAGGATGGTCTTTATCCGGTGGTGCCGACCAGTATTTAACCCCAATCAGCACAGCAGCATCGGTAACCATATCGGAAAGACTGTGAATTGAATCTGCCACAATTGCCTGGCTATGCCCGATAATACCTACGATGAATTTTATCATGGAGAGAATTAGATTTACAAAAAGCCCAACCCAGGTGACTTTTTTGATCTCGCGGTTTTCAGATTCTGTATTGCATATATTCAGGGAATGTTCCATAAAGTCATCTATCCTTCTTTGTTGAATTAAGGCAAGAATTTTATTTACACCCCTTTAGCTATTTTCCTCGCTGCCTATATTCAACTATTGTGTTTGAAGAATTTTCTCCAGTTCTTTAGGTGAGTACACCCTGCCTGTCGATTTCACCGTACCGTTTATGACAAGAGCAGGTGTCATCATAACCTCATACTTCATGATCTCATTAATATCAGTAACTTTCTCAACATCTGCCTCAATATTGAGATTCCCCAAAGCTGTGCTTACGTTCTTCTCAAGCATTTTGCATTTCGGGCAACCTGCACCTAAAATCTTTATATTCATTATTGTACCTTTCATGGATAGGAAATAATCTATCCTGTTTTTGACTTGATCATGTTAATGATTGAGTTCCATTTTTATAAATTGCGTAAGCGATTATATTGTTGTGATCAAAAGATAAATACCGCCAAGTATAACTAATACTCCACAAACTTTTTTTACTATAACTGCGCCCTTTGTCTTTTCATTCCAATGTAGGAATTTCTGCACAATTCCCGCAAAAGTGCCGGCCATTACAATAATGATACAATGACCGAGTGCATATGCAAGGATTAAAAAAGCGCCATATATGATATTGGTGGATGATACGCTGAATACGACACCCAGCATTGGAGCCATATAAGCAAAAGTGCACGGACCGAGAGCAACTCCAAAAAGCAAACCGATAACGAAAGCTGCAAGTGGACCTTTCTTTTTGAACTTCGGCTGATTAGCCATACCAACAAACGGAAGTGGAATAAGTTCAAGCAGATGCAAGCCAATAACAAAGAAAATTACTGCAATAATATAATTTCCGATGTTTCCAATATCTCCCAGCATCCTGCCCATTAGACCCGTGATCAGTCCTATTGTACCAATAGTAATGAGAATTCCAACTGAAAAAAGCAATGAAATGATAAATGCACGTTTTGTCGAAATACGCCCCTGCTCATCGATGAAACCAATAATGAGTGGAATACTAGTTAGGTGGCATGGACTGAGCAATATACTCAAGATGCCCCATAAAAAAGAAGCGGTCAAAGCAAGGAAAGTAGAAGTATATAGTGCATTACTCAGCCAGGTAAAAATGCTTTCGATCATGATCAATTCCCTATTAACTGAACACCTTGTTCGCTAAACACTTTCAGCACTTCTTCTTTGGGAAAAAATCCTTCATGACGGAAGTATTCATTCCCGTCGCTATCGAGAAAAACCTGTGTGGGAATGACGCGGATCTTGAATTGCTGAGCATATACATAACCATCTTTGGTTTTTACATCATGAAATATAACCTTAACTTGTGAAGGATATTCTTCCTTGATCTCCTCCATGATCGGCTGCATCATGTCACAGGGCACACAACCCTTAGAACCAAGTTCAACAAAGATGACCTTTATATTATCTTCTTTAGTAGTGGTTTCTTTTTCAGCTTCAGGTACCGGTTCTTCCTTTTTTTTTGGCGGAGCAGTGATCTGGTCTTCATCTAAGTTTTTTTCTGATTGATTCTGATTATCCAATTGATCCGGATTCGCTTTCGAATATTTTGAATCAGACTCACCTTGAGTACAGCTCAAAAGTATGAATATCATACACACAAATAAGCTTAACATAATTTTATGTGACATTTTTCTCCTAAACAAATAAATAATTCCCATATAGAAATCCGGCTCCTGCTGAATAAATTACAATCAGAAAGATGTATGTCATCGCTCTTTTGAAGCCGAGTAATTTATTGAGCACAATGATGTTCGGTAAGCTGAGAGAATAGCCGGCAAGGAAGAGCGCAAGAGCAGGTCCTTTGCCCATCCCAAGCGACATCAAAGATTGAATGATTGGAACTTCCGTAAGTGTGGCAAAATACATGAGGGCGCCGAATATCGATGCAAAGAATGTTGAGGTGAGCTTGTTTCCGCCAACCAATGAATAGACCAACTTTTCGGGCAGTGCCTTCGACAGAATTCCGGCTATAAAAATCCCGGCAAACAAAAAGGGTAGTATCTTTTTAGTGAATGACCAAGTTTCATCGATCCAACTGGTTCGATACTCTTTATCTATTTTTTTGAAAACTATATACAAAATGACAATCACATACAAAATCAAAAGAGCTGCTTTCAAAGTGCCATTGATCGCTAATCCGCCTGTGATGAGAAATGCAAGTTGCATAAGGAACAAAATTGCGATCGGTGCAGTTGAAATACTACTTTTTTCGGATGAAGTCATAAACCCTTTTTGAGATGAGTCATTATTATTTTTGAACATCGCTCCCATAATTAGCCCGATAAGTATTGCACCGAAAATTGCAAAGAAAAGACGCGTAAGGGACATTTCCCAGCCGAGAACTGTACCCGTGAGAAAGATCGCTGCAACATTGATCGCTGGTCCTGCATAGAGAAATGCTGTTGCCGGTCCGATACCGGCTCCACGCTTCCAAATACCTGCAAAAAGGGGCAAGATCGTGCAAGAACAAACTGCCAGAATTCCCCCTGAAATTGATGCAATGGGATATGAAATCCACTTATTTGTTTTGGGTCCAAGCAGCTTAAGCACTGCATCCTTTTTCACAAAAACAGCTATTGCTCCCGCTATGAAAAACGCTGGAACCAGACATAGCAATACATGATCTCGCGCATATTCATGTAGTAAAGTGAAGCCGTTGATAAGTGCTTGTGATACTAACTTTGTATCAAATGGCAGGAAATAAATTACGAGAAATCCACCGATCAGCCAGAAAAAAATTTTCCATTCTTTATTCATGAAATTCCTCTATTCTACAGGATGCACACAACATTGCTGCTGTTTGATCTTATCTTCTATAACTGCGGTTACACATTGGAAAAAATCTGTCACACAAGGCACCTGGAGATGGTAGAACATTTCTAGTCCATCCCTGCGTGATTTTACAATACCTGCAACTTTCAGCACGCTGATATGCTTGGAGAGAGTTGATTTATCAATATCAAAATATTCCATCAGTTCAGAGAAAGATTTCTCACCTTGTTTCAATAGCTCGATCACGATCAACCGCACCGGATGTGCCATTGCTTTGATGATTTCACTTCTTATTTCAGCTTCTTTATAATTGATCATAGCACCTTCTTTCTTTATTGGCAAATTTGCCAACAAGCAAATAAGCTTGTCAAATTTTTTGTGAAAGATGTTCAAGTAAGATTTTAATTCCTATCCCTATAAGCACAACTCCGCCAAATATATGTGCCCGCTCACCCCATTTCACTCCTATTGATCTACCCATCATTACACCACAAAAGGAGATAATGAACGTGATTATGCCAATAAAAAGAGCTGGCATGAAAATTGGTGTTCTCAAAAGGGAAAAACTCAATCCTACTGCGAGGGCATCGATGCTTGTGGTAACAGCTAACCCCAGCAGCAAAAGTAAACTGGTTGGACGAATCAGTTTTTTCTCCGGGTTGGAACAGAACGCCTCATATATCATTCTGCACCCAATAATTAGCAGCAGCCCAAAGGCGATCCAGTGGTCGAAGCTCTCAATATACACATGAAAGAGCGAACCGCCAAACCATCCGATAACGGGCATAAGCGCCTGAAATCCGCCAAAGAAGATAGCTATGATGCACGCCCACAAAACATAGGATTTTTTTAACGAAATCCCGCTTGCCAGGGATACTGCAAAGGCATCCATCGCCAAACCAACAGCGATCAGAAAAATCTGTATTAATGACATAATATTTCTCTCAGTAGAGATAGTTTGGAGAAATGCAACTTTCTTTGTCTAATAAATTAATATTATTGCATTCATACCCACAATATTTTTCAGATCCATGACACTGGCAGGAAAACTTAGTGAATATCGATCGTATAAATAGCAAGAGAAAGATACAACCATAATAGTGAAAAGCACTGTCACACTGAGGTTCTCGAAATGCGACACCCCATTCGATAGACCCTTCGACCAGTCTTCGCTACGCTACGCCTTGGCAGGCAAGCTCAGGGTGACAACTGTAAAGGTTGATAAAAAAAACAGATTATCTAAAAGTTCTATAATAATATACCAGCAAACCCTTTATTCACACACTATTTAGAGAATCTACGTCGGAATTTTGAGGGTATCCCTGAATTAATATTATTGACGATTTGATCGGCTTCAGAAGAAAAGCCATATAGACCTAGAAAAATTAGAATTACGGCTAAAAGGAATTCCAGGTGGGAAAGTACTCGATATGGCGAAGGGTGATTTTCATGCCCATACCTTTAATAAGAATGAAATAAGAAAGATCGTAAAACATCTTCCACTTTCAAACCTTGAAGAATTAGCATTACTTTTCCCGTGAAAGAGTCCAAAGACCCTGAGTTTATCCAAAAAATGAAGGAAAGTATTTGTAAAGCACTCGATCGGTATAAAGATATTCCCGATTCTTCAGCATTCGGGAAAAAAGTTGATGAAGTCCTGAAATGGATAAAAACTTACGGCTATGCTTCGGCAAGCTCGCTGTTTTTTATTGGGAGAAAATAAAAGTACTTGTAAAAAAGAAATTCCCGTGAGAAAATATCTAAGAAACTAATTTGTACCTAAGAAAATTTATTTCCCATTATTTTCTATTTCTAATGGGACTCTTAATAAACCATCTTTTATGTACTTTACAGTGTCAGGATCAATTCTTCCTGCTTTGAAATATGCCTTCCATTCTGCAACACCGTCGTATGTACAGTGTCTTACAAAATTTAGTATACTATCAGAATCTTTTAGATAGGTCCAATGTGGATGTGATTTATTAATAATAATTATTACTCTTGATTCATTATCGGTTGATTCTATTAAAATATATGGATCATTTGCTGATAAATCAGAGTCCAAATATATCAAGATCTGTAAATTGTCGATTTTTGCTTTAAGAGAGGCATCCATTCTACCAGTTACGGCTTCAATTAGATTCCTCTTAATCTTTTTTAATAAATTTTCTCCTGGAATTGTATCAACAAATATTTTATCATGCAAAAGGGTAGAATCCAACTCACTTGAAAATGATTCAAGGGCATTAATTGCATCATTATCAGAAACGAATCTTTCGTCGTCTAAGTATTTTCTGTAATCTTGAGCAAATTTCTTATAATCTTGGAATTCTTCTAAAAGTTTAGATTCTAATTCTTCTTGCTCATTATCAATAAATAAAATTTCGTCCCTTGTATGACTTACATCAAAATCATCAAGAAATAACTCTCCCACTAACCTTTGATTAACAAGGTCATTTCTACCTTCTCCATATATAGTTTCTGGTCGATATGAATCCGGCCAACCTTTTATTACTCTTTTAGATTGTATTATTGAGAAACCTGCATCTCTTCTACTCCCGCTCTCTAATACACCAACCCATCCTGTTATTGTTTTAATTTTATCATCTTTCCCAATTGTAAATTCAAAATCCTTTTTTTTAAGACTACCGTCCTTATTAACATGCAACTTATTATTTATCATTTTTTCTCTATTCCATTTCAATAACTCATCGCCTAAAAATATTTTTAAGCCATAATCTTCAAAATCTAATCTATAAATTGATCTTAAAAAATCTTTGATTTTTCCTTTTGTACGACCACCTAAATTTCGGTTTAAGTCACTAATAAAAATTTTTGTGTAATGTTCTTTCTCTGGTTTATAATTCTCTTGTAAATTTACATCTCTATTTCCTTTTGCAATCTCATTGACGTCAATAGTTGCTGAATATTCATTAGTTTCATTAAGTTTTTTTGTTTTTATTACCCACTTATTACCTAGCCAACAAGCTGCTGTTTTCATACCAAGTCCATATTTTGATCTGCCAGCAGGCTTCAATGGCGGCTTGCCAATCGTTAACGCCCATTGTAATTCTTCTCTATTCATTCCAATTGAATTATCTACAATTTCTAATAAATCATTCGTACTATCATAATCTACTCTAACAGTAAGTTTTACACCTTCTTTTTCGAATACAGAATCTAATATTTCCTGATTTCCAAAATACGCTTCTGTTGAATTATCTACAAATTCCGCTAGAGCATACCACGCAGTATATGATAACCTTCTATAAGATAGAATTATTTGTTCACCAAATTTTATATCCATTTTAGCATAACTCCAATATCAATTTTTTTTTATTTGTTCTTTTCAAGATGTAATTATCATTAACTCGAGGTATATTATAATCAACTGGCTGCAAATATACCTTATCTGAGTCAACAATCTTCTTCCATTTACTTTTTTTTCCTTTATATATTATCATAAACGAATCTTCGTCTCCATTTTTGGGATGTTTTAAAATATTTGTGACCGGTTTAAATATTTTCTCTAGAATTGATTTATGATATGATTTTGGATTATTCTTTGTGTCTAACACTTCTGGATTAGATACTAATAATAAATTTTGCATCGGTTCTGTAAAACGGCAATGTGATTCTCTTTCGAAAATATATGGATAATCTCCACTTATGTGATGTAGATCTAAACCCTTTTTATTTCTGTAAACTTTAAATATACAAATTAATGGCTTTAAATCTTCTAATTTCTTAATCCATTCTGAATTTATGTCATCCACTATCACCATAACTTGAGGGATATTTTTCGTAACTTCTTGAAGTCTATCTATATCAAGGTTGGGATTTCTTCTTTTTAAATGTTTTGATTCTTCATAAAAATTATAATCACCATTAACAAAATCATCAATTTGTTTACGAGCATGCCTTATATTATCTTCTATTCTCTCCACTTCGACTATCCACCATTCTCCGTAATCTTTTCTAATCAGAGAGAAATCAGGTCTGCTTTTTTCGTCTTTTTCTCTATGCCTAATTGTTTTCCCATAAGCAACAGCAAAATAATCATCAAATATTATTTGAATTTTCGATTGTATTGTTCTATCATATTGATATTCTCTATAAGGTGCTATCACCTTTAGTTCATCATACCATATATTTTCCTTAGTAGTCCAAATTTTAGATATTTTACTCATGATAAATTTCTATATTTTAATTTCTTAAACCGTCCAATGGATCCATTAATATAATCAATATTTGGTTCAACTGAAATCCACTTTCTATTTAAATGTTCAGCTACAGATCCTGTGGTGTTGCTGCCAGCAAACGGATCTAAAATTAAATCATGCTTATCAGTTAAAAATTTAATGAAAAATTCAGGTATTTTTTCTGGCATTCTTGCAGGATGCATTTTCAAATTATTCTCTTTGCAATATTTATTATAAATATTATTGGAATGAGTATTCGCAACTGTAATTACATTTGACGATATAGCACCACTATTATTCTCTAAGAAAGATTTCTCTCCTATTTTATGTTCTGAAGGCCTGATTCCATAATTGTATTTCTTTTCCTTCAGTAATTTTTTCATTGAATTACTATATTCTACTAATATATTACGATTATCAGCCTTAGGATAAGGTGTTTTGCTCATCCACCAAATATGAGTGAATGAATCCTTGACTCTATTTCTGTCAATTGTAACCCATTGAGCAGGTCCTGGTAGTTTTGCTGGATTATACCACACAAATTGTTGACAAAGACTATAATCACCAACATTCAGAAAATTTAGTAAAGACTCTATCGCTAAAGTAGACATAACGGGCTTACCTGATTCCCAGGAATTTCCCACCTCAATTACTATAGAACCATCCCCAGTAAGATAATCTTTAAAAAGTAAGGCAAAGTTAGAAAACCAATTTACATAT
The DNA here is from genome assembly GCA_030765865.1 of Candidatus Celaenobacter antarcticus. Lineage (GTDB taxonomy): Bacteria > Cloacimonadota > Cloacimonadia > JGIOTU-2 > JGIOTU-2 > Celaenobacter > Celaenobacter antarcticus. Next base: position 34,474 of record JAVCDK010000152.1, read on the forward strand.
TCTATCCCATTTAAATTTCCATATTTTTTCTTCCGATTTAAGGGAAAAGGCGGGCTGGTAAAAATTAAGTTTATTTTGTTCTTATATTTATCAAATTTCTTAGAATTTAGGACTTTTTCTATAAGACCATAATAACAAATTCCAGAATTAGTTTTGTATGCTATTCTCATAATTAAAGATATAACTCACATTCTTACAACAAGTATATTTGCATGTATTTAACATATTTATGCTTCTAATGATTTAAATTGTCTACAAGGTATCTTAAATTTTTTGTCAACTTATTAATGATAGGCAATGTTAAATAATTTCATTTTACAAAGAGAATTCTTAACAAACCCACCATTTACTATATTTTTTTCGGCGAAAATTGTTATTTTTCTTCTTCAATTTGTTTTAATATTTTTTTTACTGTAGTAATATAGGCAAATCCAAATCCGAGATTCAGTAAACTCGCCAGGTGCATTTCTTCATTGATCGCTCCGGTGCCATCAGCCGGAAAAAATACGCGATAGTCCCGATAATAGGCATCCCGGGCAGTTGATTCGCAACACATACTCGTCATAACACCTGTAATTACTACATCCTTAATGCCAAGACATTTTAGAATGATTTCAAAATCAGTATTATAAAATGAAGAATACCTGTGTTTCAAAACAATTTTCTCATTTTGCAAAGGAATGAGTTCGTCAACGATCTCACTTTCTGGACTGCCCTCTTTGCACATACCTTCCCACCACCATCCCATTATGCCTGCATCCAGCATATCCGGATGATGAACATGTTTGGTGTAAATGACCGGGCGTTTGTGCTTTCTGAATTGTTCGACCAATTTCTTCACATTGGGTAAAATTGCAGTGCCGCCGCAGGTATATGTTGGCGAATCGGGATCAAGAAAGAATTCTTGCATATCAATAACCAGCAGGCAGGCATGTTTTGTATCAAGCTCCATTTTATGCTGATTATAAGGAGAAATTTTTTCAAGCCATTGTGAGGTTTTTAGTTCAAGTGTTTTTGTAGTGACGTAAGGTTTCATGGTATTCCTTTAATAAATTTCAAATCAATTTCGGGCGGATTTTCTTTCAACCAGAAGTGCTTTTCTCTTAACATACTCGTGAGTGAATAATATTCAGCTTGTGAATGGATAATTGTTGAATCGATCAAATGACCATAATGTCCTAGATCTATCTGTAAAAATTCTATATCGGTGAAGGTTGAACCTGTTGGTTCAGCAGATATAAGATTTGAGAAAATGAAAATGATAAAAATATTTGAGATAATTCTTTTTTTCATTGTTCTCTAGATTAACAATTTATTTAATACACAAAATTTTCATATTGTCCATAATGGAGAGGAGGGTCGCCATATTCATAACATCCAAGATCGGGTGCAGCACCCTTAAAATCATCAGCTATGTTGGGAATATACACTCCAGCATTAATGGCATTTCCTTTCCCAGAAAGGCTCAGATCGATCTTTGAGGGGTCATAGGTTGTGCCCTCGATAGGCATTTCGATGTCACAAAAAATATTATAATCAACCATGCAACCGTGTTCTTCTTGTCCTGTTTTATTAAAGAATTCACTAAGATTGGACATGCGAAACCAGGTTTTTCGGTTATCTGTACTCCACTTGAACATATTTTCCTGACCCGGAATGCGGTAATAGCCATTATAATCCAAAATAGTTCTTTCGTCTGGAGAGCCCGTTGCAACTGTGTAGGAACTCGCTCCAAGGAAAAGATTATTCATGATTTTTGCATTCTGCCAGATAGGATCGGACCAGAATGCACGCTCGGAACCGACAAAGGTGTTGTTAAAGATAAGCAGTCCCGAGGGCCAGTTATGAAGCTTAAGGGGAATTTTCACATTATAAACTGCATTCCTGAAAATATAAACAGGTCCGCCATACACCGGCTGTGTGCTTATCCCCACATGTGAATTGGTGAGCTCATTGTTCCATACACGGACATTATAATAGCTAAAATCTGTTTCAATGCAGTCATCAGCAGCATTGTAGAGATCGTTATTGTAAAAATCAATACACATATTGTGTGGCTCGTACCAGGGCTCGGGCTCTTCGAGGTTGCTGATCGTTACGCAATCCCAGAAATCATGCACTGTATTATAGCATACCACATGCCCGATTCCATCTACAATAACCCCTGTGCAGGTTCCGAATTTATCTTTTACTCTATCTCTATCCGACCAGTCATCAACTCCTCCCATAATATGATTATTAGCAATGACCCAGTTTTTTGTTTTTGTAAAAGATATGATTCCATAATGTACATCAAAAATTGTACAATTCTTCACCACAATACCGTCAGCATCATTTCCCTTGATGCCAGTATAACCATTCCTTATTGTGATATTTTCAAAATGGATATAACTCTTTCCTGACACATCAAAGATCTTACCGTCTGTTCCTTTTCCATCGAATATCGCTTCGCCTTCCGGGGAGCCACGTAGAATTATGGGATTATTTCTGGACCCTCCAATTAAAAATTCATAAGTGCCATAATAGGTTCCGGGATGGATTATTACGAGAGTGCCACCAGTCAATTTATAGAGAATATCATTTAGATCTGTGTATGATGGTTCTATTATTTCTCCGGGGTAATTTTCCGGATACAGTTGCAACACCTTCTTTGGCTTGAAATTCTCATCCGGGGTACGTGTGCTGACTTCGACTGTTTTTTCTTCATAGGTCCTACCCGATTCTGATAGTCGTAATTGGACTTCATATAGAGTTGCAGGCTCAAGTTCTAATATACTTCCAGAAAATAGATTGCCTGTTTTGAATGGACCATATTCCCTATCAACCACATCACCATCAATCCGGGTTAACGGCATTGCAAATTTCCAGTCCATTGTATCCTTTTTCCTATACTGAACCAGCACAGTTGAGTTAAGATTTTCATCTCCCTCGATTATCCACCGAAATGCAAGGGACCGGAAGGTTGGGGGGTCGACAAAAAAATCTCGTGATATGATTGAATCTTGGGCATTTAAAAATATTTGAAATAGCAATAAAAAATGTAAAAGCAAAATCGGTTTTTTCATCGAGTATTACTTGCGCATCGAGAATAATATTTTCATAACAATTGCAGCCAAGATAACAAGCCAAAGGAATATCATGGGAACAAGGGTTGTTGCAGAAATTGTATATTCAGATATACCAGTAGCCAATTTTTGCTTTCTTGGATTTGGTTGAGGGGTATATCTGCTACCTGTTGCATAAAAAGGATTGCCGGAATTAGAACCTGTTTGCCGCCATGAAAATCTACTACTCGGTATATCTGTAGGAATTTCATTTTCATTCTTGAATTTTGTTTCATAGACTTCCTTATAACCTGATATTCGCTCTTCGAATCTAATAGTCCATCTTGGAAAAAGTCTTTCAGTGTACTTGTTATCGTATTTGTTTAAATATTGTGTAGACAACCCAGGAAACAAAGCACCATATCTCCCATAATATTTAATAACAGGAACTTCCCGATATATTCCTGCTTTGTTAAATTCTTTTAATGTACGTGTTTCACTTTGAATTTGATATTGATATGTTTTTTCGAAGTATTTATTTTTATATGTCGATATAATTGGGGGTTCATTTTTTTCTTCTCTAATATTATTCACATAATCTGTTATATAGATGATCGGCTCAAAATGATATTCTCTCTCCCGCCTTAAGGGTAAAAACATACCTCCAACATAATCTGAAGTTACATAATCTGATATCTGAGCATAGAGCGAATCTTCAGCGTTTAATATTCTTTTAAATTTTAATAAAAAAAGTTTTTTATTAAACGAAATATCTGATTCCTCAAAGCCGGCAAGTATATAGGAACCGTCCTTTATCTGGACAACTAAACCAAGCATTTTCTTTCCCTGCCCTACAAATTCATTATCAAATTCGATATCTCCATCTTTATTGAGCTTGAGTGTCCAAAAATTACTGTTGAATTGGCTTGAAAAAATTGATTCTCCGCATATCATGAAGCCATCATCTTGAGTATGAAATATCGATGAAGCTACTTCCGCCCCAAACCCACCAATGGTTTTTTCCCATTCAATATATCCTTCTTTACTTAGTTTCACGATCCATGTATCTATTTTATTCGTCTCAATATCTACCATATTTCCCCAAAAAGTATACCCTAAATCATTAATTTGAAAGATCTCCACAGCACCGTCTTCACCCTTACCCCCAAAAGACCTATCCCATTCAAACTCACCATCTTTCCCTAATTTTATAATCCAGAAATCAGCATTCCTTCCTACATCAAATGTTCTTTTACCACATGCCGCATAACCGGAATCCTCTGTGCTGACGACCGAATATAAAACATCATTAAACACTCCGCCATATGTTGTCTCCCATACAGTATCCCCATTTTTATCACATAGCATTATCCATGCGTCATCTTTCTGGGTATCATCAACAAATTGCTTACCGCTTATAACAAAATCATCGTTCTTGGTTTTACAAACGTTATATGCCGCTTCACTGATTCCCTGACCGTAAGTTTTCTCCCAAATTTTTGTACCTCGAAAATCAACTTTTAATATCCATGCTTTCATGCCCTGGGGGTTCTTTTGTGCACCACATATTATATATCCCTTATCTTTCAATTGAATACAAGAGTACGGAAATTCATTCTGCACACTGCTCCCGAATTTGTTATACCACTCGATACTCCCAAGATGGTTGAATTTCATTAGCCAGCAATCTATATTCTTCTTGGATTCATTAATCGTTCCGGATAATATAAACCCATTATCCGAAGTTGGGATCATGCAGCTTATTCTTAGAGAACTAAAATTTTCATACATTTTTTGCCAAATAATATTGATTTCTTTCGCGTGCAACTCAGAATCATCAATCAACAGAAAAATACTAAGAATTAGAATGAGAAACAAAATATTTTGTTTCACGAAAAAGTTCCTTTTATGATCTCTGAACACCATGAGTCTGGTAGAAATCCTCAATTGCAGTTATTAAGTCCTTCTTAACTGTAACAATTGTCCGTATGATATCTCGGAGTTTTGCTCTTGCATGATCGTAAGTGAAACCTTCCTGGTCCTGCATGCGTTTTAGCTCTATATAAAAATCATTAAAAACTATTTTGACATCGTTATCAAATAGATCAATATCAAATCCGATATATGAAAAGTCTGATGAAATATCGCTTTTATCGATTACATCAATATAGCGCTCAATACTCACAAGTTCAGACACATTCCTGGGCTGTTTATGATCCTCAATTCTCTTTACAACTCCCCTATTCATGTCCATCTTGTAGGCATAGATCTTCGAGATTCTCTTAATCTGAGGTATAAGTATTGTATCACCATCCGGTAACGTAAATGTTGCTGGCATATTCTTACCTTCTTCTATTTTATTAGTGAACTGCAAATGTTCTAAAGCATATTGATTTGTAAAGTATTTTTTAAAATATTAATAATTTTCTTTATAATATTGACATATTAAAGTACTTTTCAAGTTTTACTTATATGCCAAATGTTGATGTAATAATACCTATCCATAATTGCATTTTTATTGCAGAAGCAATAGAAAGTGTAATACACCAAACTCATAAAAACATAAATATTATTATTATTGATGATGGCTCAACTGATTATACAAAGGATACTATCCATAGATTTCGTGATTTGTATCCTTGTAAAATTGACTATTATTATCAACACCAACAAGGGCCTGCTGGAGCTCGCAATACAGGGATCAAAAAATCTTCAAATGAATATATAGCTTTTTTGGATGCAGACGACATCTGGCTGCCAGAGAAGATTGAAAAACAATTATTAAAATTCAAGAAAGATCCTGAAATCGGATTTGTTTATTGTGATAACTATTTTATTGATAAAAGCGGGAACATAATTAAAAACTAAGTACGTAAAGTCAGATTGGTCAAAAGAGTACTTTACCAATTAGAAATTGGTAAAGTATAATACTTAATTGAAAATTTAATAGAATTTTATTAGTAGAGAGGAATACGATGTATAATATTATACAAAGACATAAGATTTACTATACCGTTATCGTGCAACATGGTGTGGAATTAGCCTTCTAAATAGGTGTATATGGAACCATTAAAAGAGATATTAAGCAAGAAAACTATACTTGTAAGCTTGTTATTAATTTTATCTTTCGGATCATTCTTAAGGTTTTATGGTCTCAGTAATCAATCGCTGTGGAATGATGAATTGTCCAGCTGGAGTAGAAGTAATTATGAAAACTTGACAGAGGTAATTAAAAAGGGTGCTATCCCAGATGCCCATCCGCCAGGTTTCCATATAGTTTTATTTTTTGTGGAAAAATATATAGGCGATACCGAATCAATCCTAAGATCTCTTTCGGCTATCGCCGGATCATTATCACTATTTGTAATATTCCTTGTTGGATCCAGTTTATACACATTCAAGGAAGGAATCATCTCATCTGCCCTTTTGGCCTTTTCGGGGTGTGCTATTTACTATAGTCAAGAAGTACGTCCTTACTCTTTACTACTTCTATTCATTCTGACTTCGACATATTTTTGGATTTGTCTTTTAAAATATTTACATAGTAATAATTCTAATCCCAACTTCTTAATTATATCTGGCTATGTTATTTCTGCCATCATTGCTTCTTATCTTCATTATTTCGGTTTGCTCTTTATTGCATTGCAAGGTATAGGATTTGCGTTATCTCTATTACATACAAAGAAAGGAATATTTTATACTATCATAATATATGGCTTAATTATATTAGCATATATTCCCTGGTGCCCAATTTTACGGCACCATATGAACGGTGAAGGAATCACTTGGATAAATACTCCAAACTATCGGTCCGTTTTGAGCTACCTTCTATTTTGCTTCAACTACTCGGCCAAAATTTTACTCTTTATTATTTCAATCTTTTTGTTTTGTCTTGTGCACAAAATAGCCAAAACTCGCTCAACAAGAAACTGGAAAAGTAATTTAAATTTACTAGCCCCAACACCTTTAGTTCTATTTTGGCTTATTGTTCCATTTTCTTTTGCCTATATTATCTCCATTACAACATATCCTATTTTAACAAATCGTAATTTAATTATATCACTCCCTGCTGTCTATCTTTTGTTAGCTAAGTCAATCACATCCTTGCCTTTAAGACCAATATATAAAAATATTATACCCCTTGTGATAATAATTTTACTCATGTCGCATACCTTATTCATAATAAAATACTATTCAACCCCTCAAAAACAACAATTTCGTGAATCAGTCAATTACATTGTTGAATACGACAATATTGATCAGCGTAGCTCTATAATCGTTGGATATGCACGTAGCAAAGAATACTTCAACTACTATTTTGAAAAAATGTCTTCTCCCAGAACAATTGACATTTTAGCAGGAAGGCAAAAAGATATCCCAATTTTATATAAAATGATTAATGAAAAGGAACCTCAATATATATGGTTGATATCTGCCCATATATTCCCAGAAAAAGAATTCCTTTATTTCATAAAAAGCAAGTTCCGTTTAGTTATCACAAAAAAGTACAAAGGTGCTACCGTTTGGTTATTTAAAAATCTAAATACTAATAGCGAATAGCTCTAAAATACTAAGCTTAAGTATAATCTGTTCTGATAACTATTTTGTTGATGAAAGCGGAAACATAATTAAAGATTATGTTAGTAAGGTTAAACTGGCCGAAGGAGATATTTTATTAGATTTCTTTATGGATTTTTTTCTCATTACTTCGGGTATGATGCTTAAAAGATTATGCCTTGAGAGAACGGGGATGTTTGATAAAAACCTCGCTGTTGGCGAGGATTTCGAGTTTTTCCTCAGACTAGCCCAAAATTTCAAAGTCGGTGTAGTAAAAAAAAATTATTTAAGCGTAGAGTCTGGAACGAAAGTTTGAGCAAGCAGGATTATGAAAAAAAATCAAAAAATTGACATATCAACTCTAAGAAAAAATTATATTGATAATCATGATTTTTATTCAAAATATAAAAAAATTATTAAAAAAGGGCTGTCTGGAATGTATTCCAAATTTGGGTATGCATATTTAGAAAATTGCCGAAACCTCAAGGCACTTGTCCAATTCTTGAATTCCTCTCTCTATTGGTTCAATTATAAAGTTTTAAATAAATTAGTGGCTTGTTTAATACCATGTGAAATGATAAAATATTTTGGGGATAAATTACCATTAAATAATCTTCATAAATTTATTGTTAAAAACAAGAGGATTCATAATGGATAGAGGGAAAAAACTATTACAAGGCTCATTATTTAGTCTTATTAAGACAATATTACTAATAGTAATCGGATTCTTCATGCTTCCATTTTTAATTCATAATCTTGGAGACAAAACGTATGGACTATGGGTTCTTGTAATGACTTTTATTGACTACTATATACTTCTTAGAATGGGATTTAGTTCAGCAACGTCAAGACATCTTGCCCGAGCAGTTGGCGTAAAAGATACAGAAGAAATGTCAAAAATTTCAAGCACAGCTTTTTTTTTATATCTTATAATATCTTTTCTAATGATTATTTTAACTATTATACTAATTTTCATTTCTGGCATTATTGTAAAAAATTCTCAAAACCTTAAATTATTTCAGAAAATAATCTTAGTATTAGGTATCAACACTGCTATTTCACCTCCGTTTAGTGTGTTTGGAGCAATACTATATGCTCATATGAGATATAAAATATCAGCATTATTAAATATACTCACATTGATACTAAAGAATGTTCTAATTTATATATTTATTAGTAATAATTGTGGCCTTTTTAGCATTTCACTTATTTATTTATTTTGTAATGTATTATATTCATCTTTATTATTTATATATGTTAAAATAAATTTTAATTATATAAAAATTAGAATTAAACTTTTTAGAAAAAAAACGTTTAAAACTCTTTTTTCATACTCTCTTTTTACGTTTATAGATCAAATAGCAGACAAGCTTAGATATAAAGTTGATACTATAGTAATTACAGCCTTTATAGGATTAACTGCAATCACCCATTATAATGTGGGTTATAGTTTAATAATGTATTACATGATGATTGTAACTAAATTATTTACAAGATTTGAAACATACGTAAGTCAAGAAGAGGGAAGAGGTAATTATAAATCAATCAGAGAAAAGTTTATGTTTATTACTAAAATTTCAACTTTTATATCAGTATTCTTTGGCTTTTCAATGATTTATTATGGTAGACCCTTTATCAACAGGTGGATGGGAATTGGATATGATGATTCTTATTATATTCTTATAATTTTAGCAGTTTCCACCATTTTTCTCTTAGCACAATATCCTACCACAAGTGTGCTTTACGGAATTTCAAAGAATAAATTTTGTGCATATACAAATATAATTGAGGGAATATTTAATGTGATCATCAGTATAATTTTAGTAAAATATTTCGGTCTAATAGGAATTGCAATTGGGACAGCTATTCCTATGTTGATTATGAAATTAATTTTCCAGCCAATATACATAACTAAAATACTAAATTTAAATTTTAAATATTACTATAAAAATTTTATCTTAAATTTTATAAATTCAACTTCAATTTTATTGGTTTATTTTTTTATAACAAATTGGTTTATTAGATCTACTTATAGAAGTATTTTTATCATTGGATTTTTCCAGTTAGTTTTTTTCATTACTATTAGTTACCAATTTTATTTTAAGAAAAAAGAAAAAGAAAAATTTATACAACTTTTTAAATCATTAAAAATAGTTAAGTGAGACTTGAAAATAAATTATCAATAAATTTGACATTTATGAATAATTATTTCTTTAAGCAATTATGTTTAGTAAATTTACATTAAACAGATTTAAAAATTACTTTATAATAGTTTATATTATTTTAATTGGATGCATAATTATATTAACAGGTTGCACAAAAAAACAAGTTAAAAAAAATAAGATCAATATTATCTTCAGATTTGATGATTATTCGGCTTTAAGTTCGACAAACTTAGAATTAAAAATACTTGATGTTTTCCGCAAACATGAAGCTTCAATAACATTTGGAGTTATACCATTTGTATGCTCAGAAAATACGCGTAATCCCTCACCTCAAAAAGTTATTCCCTTAACATCTATGAAAGCTAACATTCTTAAGAAAGCCTTCGAAGATAGTATATTAGAAGTAGCATTACATGGATACTCTCATAAAACTAATAGCGCTGATTATATGTCAGAGCTTTCTGGTCTAGACTATAATATTCAAGAAGATAAATTATATAAAGGAAAAAAAAATCTTGAAAATATTATGGGAGCTGGGGTAACTACTTTTATTCCTCCATGGAATCACTATGACCTAACGACTCTACAAGTTCTTAAGAATTTAGGATTTACTACTCTTTCTGCTAACAGAGATGGAAAAATAACAGAAGAATCCACTATTCGTCTTCTGCCATGTACCTGCAACATTGCTCAACTGCGAAATGCGGTCAAAGCAGCAAGAAATTCTCCAGATGATAGTCCTGTTATTGTTGTTTTATTCCATGAGTATGACTTCAAGGAAATTGATGATTTTGATGGTGAAATTACTTTCAAAGAGTTTTCCGATCTCTTAAAATGGGTTAAATCACAAGAAGATATTCGTATCCTCTCAATTAAGCAATCAACAAAACTAATAAGCGATCTCGGTACTAAACGCTATATGTTCAATCAGCATATTTCCTCTTTTTTAAATTTGAATATTGTACCTGCATTCTTACGTAATAAATTTGGAAATCAATACTTTGAAATTAATTCAAAATTAATAAAAATATTTTGGTTTCAGCTTGTCATTTTATTCTCAACAATCTTCGTTTTTGCAACACTGATTTCATTCATATTATATTATTTATTTTTTTCAAAATATTTATTTACAAAGAAACTTAGTTTATATGGAAGCTTGTTAACATTCGTATTTATATCTTATTATACTTTACATGATTTCCATGTCTATTTTAAAGGACTTGCTATTAGTATAGGGATGTTTGGTATTTTAATTGGGATATATTTATGCTATTTTTATCTCAAGAGAAAACAAAAAACTTTAAATAAATATCAATAAGATTATTTACAAAAATCAATGAGGTTGAAAAAATATAAATAAAATATTATATATAATAAACATAAATCCCAATGAATAATGAAAATATAAAAGTCAGTGTAATAATTCCAGCTTACAATAGCGCAAAATTTATCCGTGAAGCTGTCGAAAGTGTATCTAATCAAACTCATAAAAATCTTGAAATTATTATTATTGATGATGGCTCCACAGATGACACAAAACAAATAGTGCAAAATTATAATGACCGGATCAAATATTTTTACCAGAAAAATGAGGGGGCTGCAGCAGCTAGGAATTTGGGAATAACGAAATCAACAGGGGATTATATAGCTTTTCTTGACGCTGATGATATATGGGAAAAATATAAAATTGAAAAACAATTATCAATTATAACAAGATATCCAGAATATAAATTTGTCTATTGTGATGTGGATTTTGTAAATTCAAACAAAAAAACTATACAGAATTATCCAAGAAAGGTGGAAATACTGAAAGGTGATATTTTGCTGCCTTTCATTAACAAATATTTTTTATTATTACCTACAATTATTTTAGATTCTAAGTGTATATCGAAAATTGGTTATTTTAATAAAAATTTAAAGGTCGGAGAAGATTTTGATTTTATACTTAGACTCACAAAAAACTATAAAGGTTACGGTATAGGAGAAAAATTATATATGAGGCGAATACATAAAAATAGTTTAAGTAGACAGGATTACAAGCTTGATTCTCAAAACGATATATCTATATTAAAAAATTTTATTAAAGAAAATCCTGTTTTCTATAAAAAAAATGAAAAAATTCTTAAGAAGCGATTGTCTGAATTACATTTCAAATTTGGTTATAGACTTCTATCAAATAGCAAAAATCTTGAAGCGTTTTATCAATTTCTTGTTTCGCTCAATTGTAGTTTAAATTTTAAATCTATGAAAAATATTTTTCTCTGTTTTATTCCAAAAAATACACGTGATTATATCAAGAAGAGGAAGCTATGAAAAAAGTTACCGTAATTATTCCAACTTATAATATGGAAAAATATATAACAGGGGCAGTCGATAGTGCTTTAAATCAAACATATGAAAATTGTGAAATTATTGTTATTGATGACGGTTCTACTGATAATACATTTAATATACTAAAACGGTACAATAATAAGATTAGATATATTAAACAAGATAATAAAGGATTAGCTTGTGCTAGAAATGTCGGTATTAAAAAATCTATCGGAGATTATATAGCCCTCCTAGATGCTGATGATATATGGCTACCCGATCGATTAACAACAGAAGTTAAGATTTTGGATGATTTTCCTGAAGTTGGATTAGTTCATAGTTCTGCTTATTGGATTAATGAGAATGGAAAAAAATTAACTAATCCTGATGAAAAAAGGAAATACTGCTCAGGTTATATATCTAAATATATTATTTCAAGAAAAAGCAATATATATTGTCCTACAGTTTTGTTCCGCAAATCTTGTGTTGATGATGTTGGAAACTTTGATGCACATCTCACAAAATTAGGTGTAGAAGATAGAGATTTGTGGTATAGAATAGCTCTAAAATATAAAATCAAATATGTTGATAAACCTTTAGCAAAATATAGGTATAGAGAAGATAGTATGAGTAAGAATATTAAGAAAATGCAGAAAGCACGTTATTATATGATCAATAAGTATTTTCCAAACAAAAAGTACAAATTGAATATCAAAAGGAGAAAATTGCTATCTGATTTACATCTTTCTCAGGGAGACGGAATTGCCTGGAGAAATAATAATTATTTGAAAGCAATTATTGAATATATTAAAGCAATAAAATATTTTCCCTTAAACTTTTTCATTTATTACCATTTATTAAAAGTGATTATAAAAAAAATAATTAAATTCCAGAAAGGTGTCTAAATCATTAATAAAATCAAATATATTGAGAATTGGTGTTTAAAATTTAGAAAGAAAAAATATGTTATTTTCATTGTTTATAATGAAATTATGTATAGATACTGCAAACCTATTATCGAAGGTTTAAAAAATGACAACAGATTAAGTTTATGGATATGCTTTCCTACCCCAAATAAATTTGACAAACAATATTTTAAAGAAATTCTGAAAAAAATTAAAAATGAAGTATTCAATATTCAATATAGAATTGCAAAATATTTAAAATGGGATTTGATAATATATCCAGACCATGGTCCATGGTTTCGAAAAGATTGCAAAAAAATATATATATCTCACACTATTTGGCGTGGGCTATATCATCGGAATAAAGGATCCTATAGGTTCAACCCAAAACGTCTTGAAATTTATAATAAAATTTTTATTACAAGTAAGTATTTATATAATAAATTAGCAAATCTCTTTCCAGAATTTATTTCAATAACTAAACCCGTTGGAAACTTGTTAGCTGACCAATTATTATCTTATACATCGAAATCAGAAGAATTACTTGAAAAATTACATTTTGACCAAAACAGGAAAACTATTATGGTGATATCTTCATGGAGAAAAAATTCCTTTGCTCAACGTGTAGGAATTCAATTTATTAGTTTATTACCCAAATTACTAAAAGAGTATAATGTGATTTTTTCTGTTCATCAAAACAATTTTATAAATAAGTATTCGCCTAATATAAATTGGAAAAAAATAATGGAAGAATTGAATTATGATAATATGTATTTTGTTAAACAAAGAGAAGATACTTATAAATTTTTAGCAGTCAGTGAATTGCTGATTACTGATTTTACATCTTTGGGTTTGTTTTATCCTTTATTAGAAAAACCTATTATCTACTATAATAATAAAAATGTTAAATTTTATAAAGAATCTCTGGGTTTAGAGTTAATGAAATATTCATATTGCATTGAGAATTTAAACCATTTATCTAAAGATATAACTAAAGCATTCAATACATTTGATGTGGATAAAATGAAAGAATTAAAAAATAAAATTTTCAGTAATGTTGAAAATTCATTATTTTTTTATAAAAAAGAAATTTATAATACCCTAAACCTCCCTATGAATTAGATAAAATTTATAAGAAAACTCGTAGATAATAAATATCCGAAACCTTATCAATTATCCAATTGACTCTATTTCATAGAATACTCAGAACAAAGACAGATAAATAATCTCAAGAAAGAAGTGTTAAATCCTGCGAAATTCATTATTTGAAGGAAGACAGATTAATAGTAATTTATTTATCAATCAGGGATACCCCAAAAAATTATGAAGCGATATTCTGGGAGTATTATGAATAAAGGGTTTGCGGAATTTTTGGGGTGGAAAATTACTTTTAGCGCAACTGATAATTTCTCTCTCACCATGCTGTTGTCACCCTGAGCTGGTCGAAGGGCCTGTCGCACTTCGAGAACCTCAGTGTGACAATACTTTTAGCTATTATGTTTATATCCTATTCCTTTCTATTCGCATTAGTAATATTCCGTAATAAAAGTCAGAAGTGTCATGATTCTAAAATTTTTGGGGGTATGCATGATTTATTTATCAATAAGTTGACAAATAATTTTACATTTTCGAAATAAATGTGGAGTTCTGTAAATGCCCAAAAAATACCTGATCACTTTTTTAATAGCAATTTTGTTTGCAAGCATGCTTTATGCTGGAGGGGTTGAAGTCCCTTTGCAAAAAGACGGCATAGATTTTCTTGATAAAGAGAAAGATTTGATAAGTGCCGGCTTAAACAGACTTAATCCTCCCATTAGTGCGGAAGAATACAAATCCTTGCAATTCCAGGAAGGAAACCTTGATTTCCTATCTGCTGAAGAACGAACTTACTATATAACTGGTGGAGATATACTTATTATTAAATTACCTGCCGAAGAAGAATTCAGTGAATACGAAGTAAATTTTGAGGGTTATATAACCCTCCCAAAACTGGGAAATTTTAAAGCTGAAGGGCTCACCATTGGTGAATTAGAGAAATCTATCTTTTTCAGTCTCCCTCTTTATTTACGCAGACAAGAAGAGGTTCAGGTTCAGATAAAAGAGAAGCGAAAATACATTCAGGTCTTGGGTTACGTTGGAGAACCTGGATGGTACTTATTACCAGAAAATGCCGGAATTCAGGGCGCATTTGTTGCTGCCGGCGGAATGATAGATGGATCAATTTGGAATGAAGTTAACCTCTATAGAACAACATATAATCTTAAATCTGCTGAAAAAAAAAACAATTCTTGTTGATATGTTTACCTTCCTCACTTCTACTGATTATAATATATTGCCAAAATTAAAATCGAAAGATATAATTATTGTACCTATGACTCCCCTAATGGGAACCGTAAAGAGATCACTAGGAGCTTGGACCCCACCACCAGAAAGACTTGAAACTGATACAGAAGACAAAATTCGTGTTGCGGGAAGAGTTGGTAATCCAAGTTTAATTGAACCAATCAAAGGTAGCAATCTACTAGACATATTAATCTCTGCCGGTGGCACAAGTTCAGATGCTGATCTGCAACATATATTTTTAGTAAAAAAATTGAAAGATGGAAAATATCGTACAAAAGTAGTTGATCTAAAGAAATATATTGAGGACAAAAACTTTCAGGATATCCCCTATGTTGGAGCTGGTGAAACAATTTATGTGCCGGAAAAAAGAAAAACATTCCTGTATAAAGCATGGAGGGGTTCAATCGATTTCCTGAAAGATATGATGTATCTTATTTCTGCATTTACTACTTTGTATTTACTTTCTAGATAAAAAATTATGAATCCAACAAAAGATATTAAAACCTATAATTTTGTAGAATTCAGTCGAATGAACAAAATTGTTTCCAAAGAAATTCAAAGACAAAACGGAAAAACAATTCTCTTAACCAGTGGCGGTAGCAGTGAAGGTAAAACCTTTATGGCTGTCAATCTGGCTTTGAATTTTATTAAAAATACACCTCAAAGAGTTCTACTTGTTGACATGAATTTAAGGAACCCAGAGTTGCATAGAATTTTCGGGCTACCAAAAGAACATGGAGTTACGGACATTATCAACGATAAAATTCATTATGAGGATGCCCTTAAAACCACCGATTTCCCTAATCTTAAGGTTATTACAAGCGGAACATATGGTGGTATTGTTGCCCAATCCTTTAATGATCTAAGATTTGTTATCGAAGAATTCAGACAATCTGTAGATATTGTTATCTTTGAGTCTTCTCCCATATTAGTTTCAAATAGGGGTAACATTGATCCCGCAATACTGAGCTCGCTCATGGATATTGTTCTTCTCGTTGTTCTCGCTCGGAAATCAAGAAAGATATCGGTTTTAAGGTCCAACGAACTCATTAA
The DNA here is from genome assembly GCA_030765865.1 of Candidatus Celaenobacter antarcticus. Lineage (GTDB taxonomy): Bacteria > Cloacimonadota > Cloacimonadia > JGIOTU-2 > JGIOTU-2 > Celaenobacter > Celaenobacter antarcticus. Next base: position 50,851 of record JAVCDK010000152.1, read on the forward strand.
TCTCGCCGGTGGAATGATTTTTGGTGTGGTGATGAACAACAAATTTATCCCCAAAGAAAAGGTTAAAAAAGGTGTTTTAGAGGTAAAATAATTTATGCAACAAATTAATTTAACCGAATATACTGAAGTTCTCAAGGAACATAAGAAACAGATAGTTATTGTTTTTTTATGCATTTTCATTCCTATTTTCTTTATAAGTTTTGAAATTGTATCCACTTATAAAAGTGAAGCAACCCTTTTTATTGAAAAAGTGCCATTAAAAACTGAGGAGATCATATTCCGTCGTGGTTCTTCGCGAATTGATATAACCAAGGAAATAATTAGACTGCGCTCCTTTGATTTTACTCAATCAGTAGTAAGATCTCTCCCAGAAAAAATCTTTTTCCAATTATACAATGAACTAAGCCTTAAAGAGAGAATAATGCAACGAATAAAAAAAATTCTCGGAACTAAGGCTTACAACTCTCTTAAGAAAATATTTGGTAGACCAGCAGTGGAATATAAAAATGACCAAGAGATTGAGAAGAGTGTTTTGCAAAAATTGCCGGATATCAGAAGTATAAAATACCGTGGAGATGGAGTTCTTACAATATCTGCAACAACTCAAGATCCCGAAATATCTTATCAAATTGTTAATGCTTATGCAACACTTTGGCAGAGCATGAATCTTCAAGAGAATAAAGAAGATGTAATATCTGCGCGGAAGTTTATTGAGGAAGAATTGGAAACATCATCCCAGAAACTTAATACCTCCGAAGACAATTATCTAAAATATAAAATATATATTGGTGTTCCGACATATTATAATTATCAAGAAGAATGGGAAATCGAAAGTGTTGATCCCGAATTGGCAAGGCTCTCATCAGAAGTAAAATCCTGCCGTGCAAATTATAACGCCTGGTATAACAAATTACGGGAGATACAGATTTGGGAACGGCTTGTAAAAAGTGACATTCAGGTGATAGACGTTCCTCAGATTCCAGATAAACCAACCGGTTCGAGTAAAATGAGAACACGTTTAATGGGTTTCATTTTTGCTTTATTCGTTGCAATTGGATTGCCAATCATGGTTGACTTTTTGAAAGATTATGTGAAAAAGCCAATTGATATCGAAAGACTTCTTAGTGTTCCGGTTGTAGGTGTTATCCCAAATATGGGAAAATAGTTTATAAACGCCAAGGACTTTTAGAAATAGCTCTTTAAATATTTTTAGGATTCCGACTCGAATGATTTTTAACATACTACACCATTTAAAACTTGGAGGTTTTCTCTAAATTTTTTGTTCTAAAATATCATGGCTAACCCAACAACCTTAACAAATCGTCTTCCAAGAAGACCTGCAGCACTCGATCAAACGGTTATAAACAATAGATTCTTCTATTTCACTGTTGTTTTTTACGTAATTTTGCAATCCATTGTGGTTTATCTTAATATAGAATCAAGAATGTTTATTGCATTCTGCTATTTTTCTATAGCGATTCTACTTTTCTTTTCTCTCAACAAACCAGAAATCCCCATCTTTGTCCTCACATTATATGTTCCATTCAGTAAAATTATTGTAGGTAACCTCGCCACTGCTGTTAATTTTACAAATGTTCTACTATTTATTATACTTTTTTCCTGGTTTATCAGCCATGAATCCCGTGAAGAACGTTTTCTGGTAAGAACCCCTCTAAACTTTCCACTATTTCTTTTTGCTCTTCTTGGTATTATATCTCTTATTCAAGGAAGTTATCAAATGGTTGATATTGAAGGGGGGAATTTAATATTCTCTTTCTGGCGCTGGTACGTACCTATGTTCCTGTATATTGTAGTTGTGAATAATATTCGAAATAGAGAATCAATAAAAAAAATGTTCATTATTATTATGATTACGGCAGTTGCTGTAGCTTTAATCACTATTCGTGAACATGCAAATATTGGAAATGTTTCAAGTTGGGAAAAAGCAAGGATCGGTGGCATCTCAGGAAATCCGAATTCTCTCGGTACATTCTTTGTCAACTATGGGCCATTATTATTGGGTATTTTTATTTATAATGTGCATAAAATCGGAAGCTGGATATATATGTTCTTTTTCTTATTATGTGCCCGGGGTGCGCATGTAACATACTCTCGAGGGACCTGGCTTGCAATGGGTATAGCAACATTGTTCATAACGGCTGTAACAAGAAGCAAAAAACTGTTAATCCCCGGTATAATCCTCGTTATTCTTGTAGTCTTAAATCCCTCATTGTTGCCCGAGAGTATTACAGGAAGGTTTCAATCAACTTTTACAAATCGGCAAACCTACCTCGAGCAATCTGTTGAAGAGAAGGTTGAAAAAAGTTCTTCAGATAGAATTATTATCTGGAAAGGTGCCTTAAATATGATCCAGCATAACCCCTTTCTTGGATTTGGCTTTGGGGTGTTTCCATACTACATTATGGACTACTCGGAAATCGAGGCACAGCGCGACGCTCATAACACATACCTGAGAATTGCTGCTGAGATGGGTGTACCTGCATTATTGGTTTTTCTTTCATTACTGATCATTGTATTTTCTACAACCTTTTGGGTTTTCAGACATTCAAAAGATAAATTTTTTAAGGGATGTTCGGTTGGTTTTTTGGGTAGTATCATCGGGCTTGCCGTGGCATGTATGTTCGGTTCAAGAATGAACTCTCTCGAAATATCAGGCCAATTCTGGATTATTGCTGCTTTGATGCAAAGACTTAAAATTATTATTACACAGGAAATGATAGATAAAAACAAACAGAGAGCTCAATCAAATGCAGAAACAAAAAAGTAAAATAGCATATATATTGTCCCAGTTCCCGGAAACGCACGAAACTTTTATTTTAAGAGAGATAATTGAGCTAAGAAAAAATAAGATCAACCTTGAGCTTTTCTCCCTAAAAAAATGTAGGGACAAGGTTATTCATCCACAAGCCCAGAAATTCATGAAACAAACTCACTATTCTTCAATCCTATCTTTCAAAGTCATAAAGGCATTTTTCTATTTCATTTGGAATAAACCCATGGAATTCATACTGCTAATTCCCTATTTGATAAAATCTAATTTTTCTTCTTTCGAATTCCTTGTCAAATCCCTTGCAATTGTACCGATTTCATTATATTATGCAAAATTAATGAGAGATTTGGATATCACTCATCTTCATGCGCACTGGGCTACAATTCCTACAACAAGTGCTATTATTGTATCAAAAATTCTTGGAATTCCTTTTAGTTTTACTGCTCATGCATGGGATATTTTTTTACCCAATCCGATGCTGAAAGAAAAAGTTAGGTGCGCAGAATTTGTTGCTACATGCACAGGTTATAATAAAAATTATCTTGATTCATTACTTGATTATAAAGAAAATGATAAAATAATTCTTAACTATCACGGTATTGATTTTGACACGCTGCCCGAAAACCACAAAGATATTGAAGATAATCTGATCTTATCAATAGGAAGATTGTGTGAACAAAAGGGCTTTCCCTATCTTGTCGACGCCTGTTCAGTTCTTCGCGATCAAGGCTATCAATTCAAATGCATTATTATCGGAGAAGGGCCAGACAGAAAGGCACTTACTTCACAGATTGAACAATCGGAACTACAGGAATATATTGTTCTGACTGGTACGAAACCCCAATCCTATGTTTTTGACATGTTCAATAAAGCTCGAATGTTCGTATTGCCTTGCGTCATTTCAAAGAACGGGGACAGAGATGGCATTCCTAATGTGATAATCGAAGCTCTGGCATTACGCACACCTGTGATATCAACGACAGTTTCAGGCGTGCCGGAGATAATATATAATAACATTACAGGTGTCACAGTTTCTCCAAGAAATTCTCAACAGCTTGCAGAAGCGATCATCAGTTTTCTCAATAATCCGGATGTGGCAGAAATATATGTGAAAAATGGAATAGATTTAGTTGAAGAAAAATTCGACATTAAAAAAAATATTAGAGAACTGGTTTCAATATTTATAGATAGGGCTAACTGACAAATGAACAAACTTAACATTCTGTATATCATCTGGTCATTGGGTTTGGGGGGTGCAGAAAAGGTCGTTATCGACTTATGCAAAAACATAGATAAGGATAAATTTCATCCAACAGTCTGTTGCTTAAACGATAAGGGGACATTCGCTGATGAATTAGAAGATGTTGGAATCGAAGTAATACCTTTATATAAAAAACCAAAATTTGATCCATACATAGTATACAAAATTTATAAACTTATAAAAAAAAAACAAATCGATCTCGTGCATACTCATCTATGGACTGCTAATTTCTGGGGAAGAATTGCTGCAAAACTGGCAAGAGTAAAAGTCATTGTAATTACCGAACATAATGTTGATGTGTGGAAAAAAAGAGCTCATTGGGGGACGGATAGGTTACTGTCATCTATTACTAATAAAATCATCGCTGTTTCGAATAAGGTTAAAGAATTTTATATCAAGATGGCAAAAATCAATCCTGATAAATTTATTACAATTTATAATGGAGTGGATTTAACAAAATTTAATATCCAAATTAATGTTTTAAACAAGAAAAAAGAATTCGGCATAGAACCATCAGATAAAGTTATTGTGATTATTGGACGTCTTGAACCTGCTAAAGCTCATCATATCTTTTTAAAGGCATTAAAAGAGGTAATAAATAGCATTCAAAATTTCAAGGCACTTATAATTGGTGACGGCTCATTAAAGCAAGAAATTATCTTCCTTACGAAAGAGCTCAATCTACAGCATAATGTAATTCTCACCGGATTGAGGAAGGATATTCCCGAATTGCTCTCTATGGCCGATCTTTTTGTACTATCTTCTACAAGAGAAGGATTTCCAATAACTTTATTAGAAGCTATGAGCTGCGGGATCCCGTCTGTAGTAACAAACGTTGGCGGCAATTCAGAATTATGTATAGATGGCACAACAGGCATTATCGTTGCCCCGAACAATCCAAAAGCTCTTGCTGAAGCCATTATTACACTATTAACCGATCAAAATCTATCAAGCAATTTCTCGGAAGCTTCAAAAGTGAGAATCCAAACACTATTCACTGCAGAAATAATGGCAAAAAAACATGAAGCTTTATATCTGAATCTATTGGATAAAACAATTTAGCAATTAATGAAATCAAAGATTTTACTCTGCATTGACCATCTTGATCCTGGAGGTTCCCAGCGGCAGGTCATAGAATTAGCTAGTAGACTCCCAAGTTCTAAATTCGACATTACTATATGTAATCTCGATGGAGGAAGAACTGGATTAAAAAAAGAAATTGAAAAAGCTCATTTACCCCTATACTCCTTGAACCAGCATGGTTTCTTTGATATAAAAACACTTATCAAATTATATAATTTCATCAAAATAAATAATTTCGATATCGTTCACACATACCTATTCACTGCAGATACATATGGAAGAATCTGTGCGATACTTGCACGTACTCCGGTCGTTTTGGCATCAATGAGGAGTGTTGACAGTTGGAAAAATTTTTTGCATAAAATCACGGATAGGATTCTTGCTTTGGGAACTGATAAAATTGTCGTAAATGCAAGAGAAATACAAAATTTTCTAGAAAAAACCGAAAGAATAACACCCCGAAAAATCAAAGTGATCTATAATGGGATTGATGAAAATTTATTTGGTTTAACGGTAAGATCAAAAAAAATCAGAGAGGATTTAGGAATAAAAAATAAGGAATTATTAGTCGGTATCTTTGCACGGAACGATCCTGTGAAAGATCATAAAACATTTTTTCATGCAGCGAAGATCATACTGGAAAGCACATCAAATGTTAAATTCCTTGCAATGGGATATGGTATGAACAATTCCTCTATGAAGAAAATTGTACATGATATTGGCATTGAAAATAACGTAATTCTAATGGATCATTCTCCTAAATACCTTAACTATCTGGCTAGTGTCGATATTTCTATAATTTCTTCGTTAATCGAGGGCTGTTCAAATGTAATATTGGAATCAATGGCTCTAAAAAAACCAGTAGTTGCAACAGAAGTTGGTGGTAATCTCGAATTGGTTGTTAACGGTAAAACAGGGTATCTTATTCCCCCAAAAAGAGCAGACAAACTTTCTTCGGCTATCATAAATCTACTTGATGACCCACCGAAGCGAGAAAGAATGGGATATAGGGGATTTGTTCGTGCTAAAAATAAATTTTCTATGAAGCAAATGATAGATAATACAAGTTTGTTATATAAAGAATGTCTAATTAGAAAAAAACTTTGATTAAAATTTATCAATTTTTTATATTTGCATTAATGTTAAAATTATATAAAAGAATAATTAAATCAGCAGGATAATAAAAAAGAATTCAGGTATCATGAAACTTTATAAAAGAGATTTTATTTCAATACTTATCGTTTTTACTGTTATTGTTGTATTTCATATTATAGATATTTTCCCATACATAGCAAAAAATTTTGCTCCGATACAGAGCTCCGTCTATGACTCAATCGAAGATGCTGGCGATGTTTTTAAGGAAGCAGAGCAAAAGGGATATAGTCCTGAAGGTGGATTCCTCATGCTCAGTGATTTTGAAACCCCTGAAGAACTTCAAAAATGGCGCTTTCAAGATGTGGTACTCTACCAGTCAAACCAGTATGTCTCAAGCGGCAATCAGTCGGGTAAAGTAGAATTTTTATCAGGTCGTGGTGATGCTCCAAAACTGTTTCTACAATATTTTCCTAAGCGCTGGTCGAATTTTGTAGCTTTAAACTTCGAAATCTATAATCCCTCTGAATCAAAGACGAGGGTGATTCTGCAAATAAAAGACCGTAGTGAAAAACGATTCAAATACGATCTATATCTTGAACCAAAACAATGGAATCAGTACTCAGTACCAATTGATGAAATGTCAGATAAGATAAACATCAAGAAAATAGTTGATCTAAATTTCTTCCAGTGGAAACCACCTCAAGATGCGGTGGTCTATATTGATGATGTGAAGCTCATCACTTCACAATATGAGGACCAAAAAGTCTATACGAACCCCACACAAACCCAACAAAAGGTTAAGGATATAACTTCTCCGCAAGATCATGAGATCACAAAAACACATTATTTTCAAGGAAACACCGTCGCTTTTGGAGTGAAAAATATCAACAAAATTGATATTGGCAATACACCATGTACTGGTGTTGTCCGATTTCCTTCTGGAAAAGTTTATGAAAAAACAGTCATGCTTCTCAAAGATCCCAGCGGGCAGGATATTCCCTATCAAATTAAGGTTATCAGCACCTGGGGAGATGAGAGCTTCAAAGAAGCTCAACTCGATTTTCAGACAAGTTTCAAGGCAAATGAGGAAAAGCAGTTTTCTCTTATCTATGGCAAAGATCTAGCAAAGATGAATTTCAAATCCGGTATAACTATCCGCTACAAAGAGAATATCATTCAGGTGAGCACGGGCAAACTTCGCTTTGACCTGAACAAAAACCATTTCACCTTGCTTGATAAAGCATGGCTAGACTCGAATGGCGACGGTCACTATGCAGACAATGAGCTCGTAACTGAAGCTGAAGACATCATCATGACGTACAACGGCATCTTTTATCAGAGTTCCTATGATTATGCCACTTACAATATTGAGATGGTAGAAGCGGGACCTCTGCGCACCACATTTAAAGCTGAAGGATATCTCAGGAACAACAGCGGTTATGATCTATGCAAATTCATTGCGCTTATCAATGCCTTTGCCGAGCAGAGTTTCGTGGAAATTTCTTTGGATTTCATTTTCTCAAAGACTGCTCCAATTGAATCCGCAGCACTCTATGTGCCCTATTCTAAGGAGATCGCGCAAGTGTACTCGCCAAATACTGGGGTTCAGATGGATCTTCCTTTATTAATCTTTCAATCTGATATTGAAAAATCTGAAGTGCGAAGCCGTGGGCGCAAACTACCCTTTGATCTGAACCTGTCGCGCTGGATGGATGCGAGCAATTCTACAGGTGGTGTGATGCTTGCTGTCAAACCGTTCTGGGATCTCAGCCAATTTGGCTATTATATACAAGAGCAAGATATCACACTTATGCTTTGGCCTCCTTATGCTCAGGAAATCGACATCAAATATACTCTGCAGAATAAAATGCTACGCAACTATGAAAATCGAAGAAATCAGGATTTCAACAGAACTCATGACGTGCTCATCTATTTCCACTCCAGCGATGTCGAACAATTTAAAACATCAGAGGTTGCCGAAGCATTTCTGCACCCGGTTGAGTTTATCTCACAATAAGCTATGATCTCTCAAGAAGTTCCCTTTCTGATGTACCACAACATCTTACCTGAAGGTGATCCTTATACAATTACGAAAAAAAATTTCCGAGAACAGATGGCTTTGCTGAAAGAGCAAGACTACAATGTGATCGCGGTAAGAGATTTTGTAACTCAACAAAAAATATTCGAAAAGCAGACAAAAAAAATTGTATGCCTGACCTTTGATGACGGATACTCTAATAATTATAAATATTGTCTTCCTGAACTTGAGAAATACAATTTTAAAGCCACTTTTTACATAACAACTTCTTTGATAGATTCTGACTTTGGTTTTACTGAAGCTCAAATACGTGTGCTTTCTGAGAAGGATATGGAAATCGGTTCTCATACAGTAAACCATGTCTTTCTCTCAAATCTTTCGGATAATAAATTAAGTTATGAATTAAAAAAATCCAAAAGTCAGCTCGAAGATATTATTCGAAAACCTGTAACAAGTTTATCGCTTCCTGGCGGAAGAGGGAATAAAAGAATTTTTAACACAGCAGAAAAAGCCGGGTACCAAACAATCTGCACATCTGTATATCATACAAATAACTCAAAAACAGATCTCTTTTCACTTGGTCGGATTCCAATAAAAAGAGACTACACAATAGAATTATTTGATAAAATTGTATCTCTTGATCGGTCTGTGTGGAAATCAATGAAACTCAAGCAGGGTATAAAATTTATGATTCAAATAATGCTCGGTAACAAGCTATATCACTCTCTCTGGCAGATGAAGTACGAGTAAAATGGGCTGGATAATTGCTTTCTGGATCTCTAGCATAGTGCTCTTTTACGTCTATTTCGGATATCCTATACTGATACTTTTTCTGTCAAAACTGCTCCCCAAACCATTTGCGAAATTTTCTGAGGAAGAGCTGCAAGATGGATCTCTGCTTCCCGCGATCAGTATTTTTATACCCGCTTACAACGAAGAACCAGTTATTGAGAAAAAAATACGCAACACACTGGACCTCGATTACCCGAAGGATAAGATCGAGATTATCGTCGCTTCTGACGGGTCTGATGACAAAACAGTTGAGATCGCTAATCTCTATTCGGATAAAATCCAGCTTATGGCTTATGATGTCCGAGAGGGAAAAACAGGTCTGATCAATAAAACAATTCCAAAACTCAAGGGCGAGATCATTATTTTTTCCGATGCGTCGGCAATGCTTGCTGTAAATGCCCTGAAAGAACTCATTTCTCCTTTTAAAGACCCAAAGATCGGCAGCGTGTCAGGACTCTATATTCTTCGTGATGCAACATCAACTTCCCGTGCGGAGGGCGAGGGTTTTTACTGGCACTATGAAACCTTTCTGAAAACCAATGAAAGCACATTCTACTCAATATTAGGAGCTCATGGCGCACTGTATGCGCTAAGAAAATCCCTCTTCCGGGCACTTCCTCCCAAAGCTATTAATGACGATTATATCCTTCCAATGTATGGAGTGCAGCAAAAAAGGCGTGCTGTGTATGAGCCAAATGCCGTTGCAGTGGAAGAAGGCACAACTTCAGTTCTAGGAGAAATGAAACGCCGCATCCGCATTTCAGTCGGCAATTTTCAACAGCTCTTTCTTTTGAGGAAACTGCTCAATCCTTTCCGCGGCAGGATCGCTTTTGAATTTCTCTCTCATAAATTTCTAAGAAGTTTCTCATTCCTCCTTATGATCATCCTATTCATTTCAAATATTTTTATCCCAACCACCGGATTTCGTATTTTTTTTCTTCTCCAAATCTTCTTTTATCTGCTCGGTTTAAGTGGTGTAATATTCTTTAAAAATAAAAGGATGCCTGTTCTTATCACAGTTCCCTTCTATCTGGTCATAATCAATTACGCAGCTTTCATCGGGCTGTTCAAATATATTTTCAACACTCAGAAAGTTACCTGGGAAAAACCACAGTGAGTATGTATTACATCCGCCTTGCACGAACCTATCTGACCTCTGGAAATCACAAATTCCTTTCCTTTGGCAACATGATCTCTGTTGTAGGAATTTTTCTTGGTGTGTTTGCCCTTATTGTTGTCATGTCCGTAATGAATGGGCTGGAGGAGGATATAACAGAGCGAATTATCGGACTGCATTCAGAAATCAAAATCTATGCAAAGGATTTTGCTCCGCTTACGAACTGGCAGCAAGTTGAAGAAGAAATTCAGGATAAAGCAATTACCGGAATCAGCCCGGTTGTACAGGCAGAACTCATGCTTCTCCACGAGAAAAAAGTGAGCGGTACCATCTGCCAGGGCATTGACCTCTTAAAGCATGATGATATCACATTTTTGATGAGAAGAATATACATCGGTGCGCCAACACAAGAGGAGCTAAATGAAGGTATCATCGTCGGTTCCGACCTCGCGCTTATTCTCGGCGTTAACTGGGGAGATGAACTGACACTCACGTCCCCTATTGCAGATCAGCCAACCCCATTTGGTTTGATGCCGAAAAGTAAAACCCTAAAAGTTGTGGGATTGTTCTACACCGGTATTCCTGAATATGACATGAAATACTCCTATACAGATATTCATACCCTTCAAAAATTTCAAAATATGGGTAATGCAATTACGTATCTTGGAATCAAAACGGTTTCACCTAAGAGATCTCTTGGGGTAGCCAAGCATATCAGGGCTAATCTCGGTGATTCTTATGATGTGCTGGATTGGAGAGAATTTGAGAAGCATCTCTTTACCGCCATCCGGTTCGAGAAGAAGATCATGTTCCTCGTGCTTGTGCTTATCTTTCTTATAACTGCCTTTAATATGACCGGAAATTATCTCAAGCTCGTTTCTCAGAAACGCCAGGACATCGGCATACTTAAATCCTTTGGCGCAAAGAAAAAAGATGTCATGAAGATATTTTTATTCAACGGAATCTTCATCTATTTGATAGGAACTGTAACCGGTTTTGTTGCGTCTATAGGGCTTCTCTCTGCTCAGATCAAATGGGGGATCATACACATTCCCATATCCGGAATGCCTTTTCAAGCCCTTCCTGTGAAAATCGAATTTTTTGACCTGCTTCTTGTTGCGCTTATATCACTCATCATCACGCTACTGACAACGCTCATTCCAGCACGGCGCACCATGAATATCGATACGATAAAAGTCATTCAGGAAGCAGAAGAATAGAGTCGTTCTTTAATTTTCCTCGTTAAATAAAACTTCCTCGACACATTCCCTTGCACAGGTGTAGGAAAATCCCTTCCTTTGCAAAAAAGCGAGTGCTTTATTTCGGCGCTCGCGAGGTTCCAATTTCATGTATTTTGTTTTTCTTTTCGAAAGTTCCCTAATAGCCATTTCATGTTCGGTCTCACCTGAAAGATATTCTTCACTCAATCTTTTTATGATCTCGTTTGAGATACCTTTTTGCTTTAACTTCTGTTTGATCGAGAAATTTCCCTGTGGATGATATGAGATCAGATCTAACATGTAGGATTCCGCAAAATTCTCATCATTGATGAAGCCCTTTCCTTGATATTTGGTAATGATTGCATCAATTGTTGATTGAGAAATTTTCTTGCTCTTGAGTTTTCTAAAGATCTCTTTTTTTGAGCGGAATCGGTATTTCAAAAATTCCAGGAGAATATATTCAGCTTCAAAGAATTCTATTTTTCTTCGCAGTTCATGAAATTCATCGGGCTGGAAGGTTCGCCCTTGCTCCAGCCCGAATTTTTGTAATACGTTCTTTGATGAGACTGAGAAGCTGAACTCATCATCGATGAAAACATCGTATAAGCGTCTATTTTTTCTCTTGCTTATCCTTGTTATCTTCATTTTTGGCAGGTGTTTCTATTCCGAGTGCTTTTTTCACTTTTTTCTCGATCTGCTTTCTCACTTTGGGATTCTCAATAAAATATTCCTTTGTCTGCTCTTTGCCCTGGCCAAGTTGAGTATTCTCATAAGAATACCACGAGCCCTTCTTTTGGATGATATTTGCATTCACTGCTTCGTCCACAAGAATACCAAGCGAAGAGATGCCTTTGCCGTAAATAATATCGAATTGCACTGAACGGAAAGGAGGAGCAAGCTTATTCTTCACGATCTTTACCCAGATTACGTTGCCAATGATCTCGTTTGATGCACTTTTAATCTTTGGTCCCGATTTGACTTCGATACGCATTGAGGAATAGAATTTCAATGCCACGCCGCCGGTGGTCGTTCTAGGGTTCATATAAGGAGTGACGCCAATCTTCATACGTGTCTGGTTTATGAAAATAAGTGCACAGTTTGATTTGCTGATCACACCGGTGAGTTTGCGCAATGCCTGAGACATTAAGCGTGCCTGTAGTCCGACATGGGTATCACCCATATCGCCTTCAATTTCAGCTTGAGGAACCAATGCTGCTACAGAGTCCACAATGATAAGATCAACTGCGTTGCTTCGAACAAGTGTTTCTGTAATCTCAAGTGCTTGCTCACCAGTATCCGGCTGTGAAATGAGCATTTCATCAGTATTGATTCCGAGTTTTCTGGCATACGTGGGATCCAGCGCATGTTCTGCATCAATGAAGGCGATCACGCCGTCCAATTTTTGGGCTTCGGCTGCAATATGCAAAGCTAGCGTAGTTTTGCCCGATGCTTCTTCACCGTAGATTTCCGAGACCCTTCCGCGTGGAATTCCTCCCACACCAAGAGCAGCATCCAGATTGATCGCACCGGTTGGGATGGTCTCAATGTCAATTCGAGCACCTTCACCAAGCCGCATGATCGAGCCCTCACCGTATTTTTTGCGAATTTGTCCCATTGCAGTATCTAAGGATTCTTTGTAATCTTCCTTTTTCATTATAT
>JAVCDK010000036.1 GCA_030765865.1 Candidatus Celaenobacter antarcticus
TCTCTTTTGTCGGGGACTTGTTCAAATCCTCTGCCTGATACCGTACAAGAACAAAATCCTTCAGAACCTCTTTAACCTTGTCGTCTTTGAATGTTGTTGCTTCCATTACAAGACAATTCTTGCACCAGGTTGCCCACAAATCAATGAGAACCGGCTTGCCTTCTTCTTTTGCTCTATCAAGACCTTCCATAATTGAAGGGGTCCAATACAAGTCAGAACCAGTGTCTTCTGCCGTATACTCCACAACATGTTCTGTATCTTGAGCTTGTGATGAGAAAATATGGATAGCCGTATAGCCATAATACAAAGCAATCACAAGAATGATCACCCCAAAGATGATCTTGATCCACTTCATCCATTTTCCGGGTTTGGGAAGGATCGAAAGTCCTGCTCCTACAAAGGGCCATGGCAATGCCATTCCCAAGCCAAGTAAGAAGGGAAGAAGCAAGCCGGCAGGATTCCCTGAAGTGTATAATGTTACTGAATACAAAATTACTGAAATGAGTACTGGAGCAACGCAAGCACCTGCAAGCACTGCTGCTATCACACCCAGCACAAAAATTGTGATGTATTTTCCCTTTCCAGTCTTTTTACCAGCCATTTTGCCAGACTGGAATTTTGTGAAATCAATTGGGAACACATCAAACATGGCAAGAGCAAGCAAAATGAATATAATCGCAATTATTATGTTAAACACTGGGGAAGAATTTATTGCACCGAACCGGGAGCCGGTAAGCACCACGATCAACCCAAGTGCGCCATAAGCAAGCATCATACCGATTCCGTATAAACCTCCGATCAAAAAACCCTTTCCTTTGGATTCCGCCTGTGTTCCTGCGCCAAGTACAGCAATAGTTATGGGCATCATTGGAAGTACACAGGGAGTGAGATTAAGGGCTATGCCCCCGACAACTATCAGGAGGAGAATAAGCCAGATGCTCATTCCTGCGAATTTATTTGTAGACGAACCATCCGCTGTTTTTGCATTTTCTGCAAAAGTGATAAAATCCTTACTCTTTATATATCCTGCAGCAATATCAGTCATGACAAACTCATCAAGTTTGCTTTTGATCCCAGCAAAACCGGTTTCAGATGTAGTTACGTTTTCAGATTTTATATCAGTTGAGGTAATTTTTTTTGTAGAACCGACACTGGGTTCACCACTGATGACAAGAGAGAGCGCAAGCTCCTCTTCTTCCGGAAAATGACACATTCCTGCATTATCGCAGTACTGATAGCCTGCATATATCTTTATTGTATATTCCCCCACCGTAGCATCATCAGCTACAATAAAATTCATAGTAAGGGTTACTGAATCATAATATTCTATAATACCCTCATGATCAACACCTTCGGGATACTGGATATGTAAGAACTCAATGCCCTCTACTTCCTCAGCTTCAATATAAAAATAATCTTCCTGCAAGCTCTGGTGCATTCCCTGTGGAATAGTGAATGTTACTGTGATAACTCCCTTACTACCCGAGGATATTTCTGAAGATGTTATGATACCCTTGGCTACATGGTCCTGAGCGAGTATAGTTTGAGTAGAGAAAATTACTATTATGAGAGTGAAAAACAATATTACTTTTTTCATACGTGCTCCCTGCGTATGCATTATTTTTTGAATTATATATTAATCAAATTTTTTTGAATGTAAATGTTTGTCAAATTTGCTAAAGGTAATTCGTTGTCTACATTGGCGTGCATTTTATTTAATGAAGCAAAATCATCTTTTCTATGACTTTGTTACTTTTTATTTTAAGTTGATAAAAATATACACCTGCCGGGAAAGACTCAGCCTCCCAAACAACCATTCCGTCTTTCGGCTTAATAGTATCAACCAACTGACCCTTTATGTTATATATTTTTATTTCAACAGGTTCTTCGCCTATTATTTTATTGATATTATACTCGATGATTGTTGAATTCTTAAATGGATTTGGATAATTGTTTAAGGATATTCCTCCGTTCTGTATTTGAGGATCTACTGCTATATGATTAAAATATAATGCACCCATATCAGCACATGAGCCATCGGGATCGAGTGGAGAGTTCGGATCACCCGTATCGATACATGGTGAGTCTTCCAATAAACTCCAATTAGCTTCAAGACCATTGTAACCTGTTCCGCTTCCAGCTGTCGGATTCTCAAACATTGGGTCTCCATCTATATTTCCAGTTCCATTATAACCACCTGATATACAAGTATAGGTTACATTGACAGTACTACCAAATAGAGTGAATACATCTAAGTCGTCAATTAGGATACAATTGTTAACTGTTGCAGAAGAAGATGCAAACCACATTGCTCCATAACCAGAGGTAGATTCATTATTTGCTATTGTGTTGTTAATCATTGTCGGGTTTGATGAGTTTTTTAAACTAATTGCACCAGCGAAACTTGCAGTATTATTAACAATTATATTATGAGAAATCAAAGGATTTGCATTATCACAACCAATTCCTGCACAAAGAGTTGAACTTGTATTATTGGCTATTAAGTTTTTATAAATATATACACTTTCTAAACCAATTACATTAATTGCTGCGCCTTTCTGGGTTGCTGTTGAATTCTCATAAATAGTGTTTTCAATAATATCAACTTTAGAATTTTCAATATCTACTGCACAATAAGTGGCATTAGTTATTTCACAATTTTGTATGAGATTGTCTTCAGTAGAATTAAGGAATTGAATGCCCTTCCAACTGTCATTTGAGATGAATTGTATTGAACCTTTCCCAGAAGCATCAGCAACCAGTTTTCCCTGAACTTCTATCTTACTATTATTATTTGTAATTATTTGAACATCAGGTTCAATAGTAAGTTCACAGCCATCTGGAATTGATACATCATCAGTGATAGTATAAGGGCTAAAAGTTGTTTTCCAAACTCCTGCAACATCTCCCGATATATCATTGCTATTAGTAACAGTGATGTAGTCCTCTTGAGTAATACTTGCTACTATCAGAACCACTCCAAACAGTTAGAGATACATCATAAGAGCCAACAGCAGTATAAAGGAAAAATGGATTTTCTTCATGACTATCAATCGTACCATCATTATTGAAGTCCCATTCCCATGTGTCTGGGGCTCCTGATGAAGTACTTGTAAATTGAACAGTAAGTTCCGGTGGTCCCTGGGTAATATTCGCTTCAAAGTTTGCATATAAACCTAAGGATGCAATGGCAGCATCCAGCGCAGCTGCGACATTACTCACGGGGTTGTCACCATAATATAGTTTATACTCACCACCAATAACAGCGAAGAATGGAACGTATCCGTTCCCATATTGGCCATAGAATGGATCGATATCATAAGAGTTAAAATATGTTGCTCCATAAGAAGTCCAGTCTGTCTCGGAAAGAATATAACAATGACCTGTTCCCTGGTAGTTTTGCCAGATAGTTTCTAATTGCGGCGCCGCCGCAGTACAGCCACCTCAACCATAACCTCCCCAGAAAAAGACTACCGCTTTTTCTGCGTTTATCAATTCATATATTGAATGCGGTGCTCCAGTATTATCAGTCCAACTAAAATCATCTACAATATCACCTACCTGGTATACTGCAAACAATGAACTTGCAAATAACAAAAATGCGAACAGGGCAATTGCCTTTTTCCCTCCCGATACATCGGGAGGATTAATCATATTTTTTAACATCTTATACTCCTTTAATTTTATTTAATTCCATAAAATAAATTTTATGTCAACAAATAGACGGAATATTTCTATTCCGCCTATAGTTTTGTTTTTCAATCTTTGCCATACCGATTAAGCATTTATCCTTCGTCACGATACATCGAGATTATTGCATCAAAATCATCTTCTGAATGAATGTCTTATTGTTTGTCTCTAATTTATAGAAATAGATTCCGCTGGAAACGGGTTTACCATTTTCATCTTTCCCATTCCAGACAATCTCATGATTTGCAACAGAATTCATCATATCATCAATCAATGTTGCAACAAGCTGTCCCTTAATGTTATATAAGGACAGTTTAACATGAGATTTTTCTTTCAGGCTGAAGGAAACAGTTGTCGAATTGCTAAATGGATTCGGGAAGTTACCATAAAGTTCTGTTACAAGAATCTCAGGTTCACCTGTAACACCAATGTCAACCGCAAGCATTGCAAATACAATATCCTCATCTCCAACATTAGGAATAAAGTGAATATTAGCAGTCAATATGGTTCCGGCTGTTTGGCCTGTAGCATCAAATGTTGCAAAAACCGGTTGAGATTCACCTGGAAGAACTGTGCCAGAAGTAGGGTCAATGCTTATCCATGTTGAATACGGACCTAATTCATAACCAAACAGTATACCAGGACTTGCTTGACCTAATCCTCCAAGTACCCATGTCCCGGGTACAACATCTCCAGATGTGAACAAACCACCAGCTATAGCGCCGGGGAAATCTCCACTTACGCTATGGGTTACTCCTGTCAGCGTCAATGTATTCAAATTATACTGCTCTACCTGACAACCACCACCTGTTGAGGTGCCTGTGAATATCCAGAGATATGGTCCATCTTCTGATATATTATCATAAGCAGAACCATACATGCTTGGTGGCGAAGAAATAGTATTAAGCACATTACCTGACCTGTCTACAAGCTTAAGATCAGTTGAGAAGTTATTTACCCAGAATGCATCATTGTCTGAATCATAAGCAATGGAACGAACATCTACAGGGCACGGGATTGAGCTGACTAAAGTCTGGGTATCAAAGTCCATTTGCCAGATATGAGCACTTGCGTCACTTCCATAGAAATAAGTCCCATCATAAGCAAGGTCTCTTATATTTGTAGCACCAGAGACATAGAATGTCTCAATATAGTTACCTTCAAGGTCAAATTTGGCAATTTCACCACTTCCACTCCATTTTGTAGCATACAGATAATTCCCATCAGATTCTGCTGATACGAAGCCGGTCAAACCGGAAGGAGTATCCACATCATAAGAAAATAGAATATCCCACAGTTCCTTTGTAGGTGGATTATATGGAGTAGTTTGATTAGGGTCAACCTCTGCATCTATTGAAGGAGTTGTTACACCTTCAAATCTATTAGTAAATAAATCTACTCTTAACTGTTCAATGGAGCTAGTCCAATTTAATGATGCATTACCATCATTATATACAGTAATGAGTCGTGTCGTCTGGGTTTCAGGAGCAAGTGTTACTATATAAGAATCAGGCTCTACTCTCATTCCAGGATTATACATAATAACATCTTCTACATAAATTTCACCTGGGAGAACAGTAAATGTATCATTAAATGTAGTAAAACCTTCTGCTTCACAAGTGAAGTTATAGAATTGACCAATGATTGGGTCTATTTCATAATAACCATATTCATTGGTTGTATCGCAGTAGGACTCTGAAGGAGGTAAATCTCCAAGAGCTGTAATAGTGGCACCTTCAATTGGTTCACCATATCCATCAGTTACGGTTCCTTGCAGTGCTCCAAGCAAGCAGTTCATCTCAAAGTCAATATTTGGAGTATTTGTAGCTTCCTCCACATCTACATCTACTATGGTTGAATCTTCATAATCATATAATAAGGAAGCAGTTACATCATAAATACCGGGATAAACACCCTGTATTGTATATTCTCCAGTAGAATCTGGATAGGCAGTATAATAAATACTTGAAAATACCTGACTAACAGCGGCAAGAAGAACATCTTCCACATTACCCGAACTGTATGGGGTATTCTCTAATGTAACAAATCCAGAGATTGAACCAGGTATAGCCGGTCCAAAAGTAGCCGTGACATTCACAGTTTGTTCGCCACAATTTGTATCAGGTGTAAAGACAATATCTGCATATCTTACCTGTCCCGGAAAGAACGCCCCTGGCCAGTCAACTGTAACCTGAACTATCTCGTTACCACCTGGTTCAATTGTACCAGAAGTTGGTTCAATATCTATCCATCCATCACCTATGAAACCTAATGCGCATACTTCATCATCACCAGGTAAGGGACCAACATAGGCGCAATAACCTGTCTCTCTATCAAGAACACGGAATTCACCACCTGAGGTGGTGCTGTTGTAAGCAGTAAGGTAGACCTGATTAGTTTCAGGATCCCAAGACATTCCTTGAGCATAGTTTGCATTAAAGCCTATTTGGCCAACCATAGTTCCAACACCAGTAGTTGTGTCAATAGTATACATACAATCGGTTATAATATCATAACCCCAGATAATACCTTCACCATCTACGGCAATCTCAATAACAGCTGGAATTCCAGTTGCACCAATAAGTGTAGGTGTTCCTGTTGCTAAATCAATTGTCCATAAATTGCTGGAATTAACATCAGACTCCACAGCATACATAATACCGGTTGATTTATCACAAGATATACCATCCCACATGAAACTTCCGCCAGAGCCTATTATAGGACCAATATCGGTAGCAATACCGGTTTCTATGTCAACCGATGCAAATATATTATCAGGATACTTGATGATATAGTATGTAGCATCATCACCCGAACCTGAATCAAAATCGCCAGCAAATGCACCCCAATCGGTGTAACCAATTATGTTAGCAGTTCCTGGCGTATCTGTATCAAAGGAGTAGAAATATTCTCCAGTATAAGCATCATAAGCCCAACCGGTTGAACCTCTTGTAAGATTTACAACTGGTTCAGAATGATTGGTATGAATAATTTCAGGAGCAAAACCTAAGGAAGGTTCAGCTTGGTCAGGTGCAATTACTGCTGGTGGACTTGGAAACTCAATCTTCAGTGGTTCTCTTAATTGCTCTGGCGCGACAAAAGTTCCATGCCAATCTAACGGTGCTGTTCCAATATTGCTAAGGGTAATATCAGTAATAACTGAGTCGCCAATATTTTCTACAATCGGGAAGATTTCTAATGGGTCAACCACCATTATAGGTGCAGCCAATGCAAAATCAATAGTAGTTGTTTCATCTTCAATAATTCCTACATCCGTTACTTCGCCTAAAGTATATGGAACTCCTGCATCACAGGTAACTGTATAATTACCTACTATCTCACTAGCAAACAGACTATCAATTATGTAATAGCCGTCAGCATTAGTGAAGCCAGTATATTCAACTTTACCCTGACTTGTAGCGGTTATCAGAGCATCCTCAATAGGTTCACCATTATTAGCATCTGTTACTGTACCATCAAGCGTGCCACGGGGAAGTGGTTCTAAAAGGAAATCAACTGTAACAGTTTGGCCTTCTAACACTTCTACAACATCAACAGTATCATAATATCCTTCTGCTGTGCAGGTAATATCATTTATTCCAATAGGAATATATTCTAAGAGATAAGTTCCATCTGTACCCGTTGTATCTGAAAAATCACTAATAGATACAATAGAACCCTCAATGGGCTCACCTGTATTAGAGTTTGTTACAGTTCCATCAATATTACCATACTGATATAGTATAGTTATTCCTTTATTTGTAATAATGTCCATCACCACAAAGGAATCATAGAAATCCACATCACCAAAGGAAAGAGTACCATGAGTTGCGACCAGAGCCTGAAATACAATGTCTGCAATTAATCCCTCTCCTTCCGGTGCCTCAAGAGTATCTGTGCCTGCTAAGGTATAAGCAATGCTCAGGACTCCCGGTGTAGAACTATCAATCATCCAGCCTATCGCCTCACCGCCATTAGTAGTAAGAATGTTTGGTTCATAATTAATGGGATTTGTAGCAGAAGCAGCTACATAAGCAAGTTCAGTCGGGTCATAGATTATTTCAAACTCATAAGTATCTAAATTGTGAACTTCAGTACAATATACATCTAACCGTATGTAAGTTCCTGCGGGTTGTGAGGGTATGCTGGTCAGATTCTGGTTACCATAAGTTGTGGCATCCAGGTCAAATACTATACCGGCATTCTCATTGGGACCGGCAAATATTAGAGAACTAAAAATTAAACTTATTCCTAATATTAGGATTAATCCTTTAATTAGTATTCTTTTCTTTTTCATTATTATTATCCTCTCTTTGTTTTTATATTCATTTTTTTTCTTTGTCTTATTCTCGTTCCCAAGCAGGGGCTTGGGAACGAGAAGGGTAGAAGAGGAGATTTACAGAATTCCCCTCTAACCTGTCGCGCCGTATCCGCCGGCTGGTGGAGTAGGCGGAAAAGAGGGGGTGATTTTCCGAAGGAAAATCGGGGTGTGTTTCTTTATCAAAATTCATTTAAAAATTCTTTCTGATATATAATAAACTAATAATTTTTGCATCTAAACAAATACTTTACGTCTCGGTGACTCTATCTCGTCTCACGATACAGCTTCTGTCAGGGAATTGTCCCTGACAGCTCCGTATAATCAACTTTTTCATTCGTGGTTTTCGTTGTTTCATTTTTACCGGTTTATCTTAGTTAGTACAAGGCAGGAGGTTAAGAATGATATTCTATACCTCCCACCTTGCATTTACTTTCTTATTGAATCATCATCTTCTTAACTTCACTGTAGTTATCGGTCTTGAGTTGATAGAAATATACTCCATTAGAAAGATTCTCAGGCTTCCAGGTCTCTGTATAGTCATTAACAAGTCGATCTTCATTTACAACCTCTGCAACCAATTTCCCAAGGATATTATAAACCTTGAGTTCAACATTTCGAGTAGTTCCTTCTAAGCCACCTACTCGGAAATTAAATCGTATCTCATTTCCTATTCTTGCAGGATTTGGATAACAATGTCCCAGAGCAGAAGTAATGATATCCAATTCACCATTATTATTTACATCTATTGGGATATACTGGTAGGGACCAAACTTGTCATTGTTGCCACCAAAGTTTATAACTTCAAGCCAATAGTAATATGTGGTATAATATGGATCTGCTGTTTCATCTGTAAAACTGTATTCAGTGGTCTCAGTTGTGGTTCCGGATCCTGCTATTAAATCAACGTTGATCTTATCAGCTTCAATAAAGGAATCTTCCGTATTACGATAGATGTTGAATCCATTCACATCTGTTTCACTTGCAGTTGCCCAGCCAAGAGAAACAAAGCCCGAAACAGTATTATAAATAGCATTGAAACTTGAGAGCTCTACCGGCAGTGTAGCTGTTCCAGTATCTGTGATGAGGTCCACCACACCATAGGAATCATAGTAGTACACATCTCCAAAGCTAAGGGTTCCATATGTGTTAACCAGAGCCTGAAATACAATGTCTGCAATAAGACCTTCTCCTTCCGGTGCCTCAAGAGTATCTGTGTCTGCTAAGGTATAAGCAATGCTCAGGACTCCCGGTGTAGAACTATCAATCATCCAGCCTATCGCTTCACCACCATTAGTAGTAAGAATGTTTGGTTCATAATTAATGGGATTTGTAGCAGAAGCAGATACATAAGCAAGTTCTGTTGGGTCGTAGATTACTTCAAACTCATAGGTATCCAAATTGTGAACTCCAGTGCAATACACATCTACCGGAATATAGGTTCCTATAGGTTGTGACGGTATGCTGGTGAGATTCTGGTTACCGTATGTTGTTCTATCAAGGTCAAATACTATACCAGCAGTCTCATTAGGACCTTTTCCAGATTTACCTGAATCAGATGTTGGAGGTGTGCCTTCGTGCCAGTGGTCTCCGAAAACTTGCAGGTCAGCGGCATCGATGATATTATCCGGCACTAAATCATAGAGCGGATCCCAGCCTGGGTCTGTGTCAACAAAGTGCCAGTGGTCTCCGAATAGCTGCAAGTCTGCAGCATCTACATAACCATCATTATTGAAATCACCGATACTTATACTTTTAATAAGTTTTGCCACGTAAACATCTCTATCGTTGGCTGTTAGTATGTCAGCTCCAAAAGTCGCTGTTCCGTAAAAGACTCCGGTGATATACACATTACCATTTGCATCTACGCTTATACTTTTGCCCTCATCAAGCGCACTTCCGCCAGCCCGTTTTGCCCACTGCCAGTTTCCATCTGTATCAAGTTTTGCCACGAAAACATCCGAATCTCCGCTGCTTGTTAGCGTGGTAGCTCCAAAAGTCGCTGTTCCATTAAAGAGTCCGGTGACATACGGATTCCCATTTGCATATACGGCTATACCTTTGCCGCAATCAGCACCACTTCCGCCAGCCCGTTTTGCCCACTGCCAGTTCCCATCTGTATCAAGTTTTGCCGCGAAAATATCGAAAGATCCGCTGCTTGTTAGTGTGAAAGCTCCAAAAGTCGCTGTTCCCATAAAGGTTCCGGTGACATACGAATTACCATTTGCATCTACGCTTATATCTTCGCCAAAATCCAAGTAAAAGACCATTCCGCCGCCAGCCTGTTTTGCCCACTGCCAGTTTCCGTCTGTATCAAGTTTTGCCGCGAAAATATCTGTACCTCCGCCGCATGTTAGTGTGGTAGCTCCAAAAGTCGCTGTTCCCTTAAAGTATCCGGTGACATACGAATTACCATTTGCATCTACGCTTATACTTTTGCCGTAATCTTTAGCACTTCCGCCAGCCTGTTTTGCCCACTGCCAGTTTCCGTCTGTATCAAGTTCTGCCACGAAAACATCCGAATCTCCGCTGCTTGTTAGCGTGGTAGCTCCAAAAGTCGCTGTTCCATTAAAGAGTCCGGTGACATACGAATTACCATTTTCATCTACGCTTATACCCATGCCGTTGTCACCATCACTTCCGCCAGCCTGTTTTGCCCACTGCCAGTTCCCATCTGTATCAAGTTTTGCCACGAAAACATCCGAATCTCCGCTGCTTGTTAGCGTGGTAGCTCCAAAAGTCGCTGTTCCATTAAAGAGTCCGGTGACATACGAATTACCATTTTCATCTACGCTTATACCCATGCCGTTGTCACCATCACTTCCGCCAGCCTGTTTTGCCCACTGCCAGTTTCCGTCTGCATCAAGTTTTGCCACGAAAATATCCATACTTTCGGTGCTTGTTAGTGTGAAAGGGCCAAAAGTCGCTGTTTCTTCAAAGAATCCGGTGACATACGAATTACCATTTGCATCTATGCTTATATATTTGCCCTCATCAAGCGCACTTCCGCCAGCCCGTTTTGCCCACTGCCATTCGGGAACTTGTGCTGTTAATACTGCGGATGTCATAAATAAAACCATAATACATAAGATAATACTCTTTTTCATCTTAGTCTCCTAATAATTTTTTTGTTATCATAATTATTCTATACCGAGATACCTACCTCTCGGTAGACAAGTCGTAATAGATACCTATCAATGACATTAATACTCTAATCCCCAAACTAAAATCGGGGTCTCCTATCTTTGACATTAACATTCTTAATATCCTCTCAATTTACTTGACATGTTAAAATACCAAACCCTTCTTATAGAAAGGAATGGCATAAATGGAAGGATTCATTCTTTTCGTATTTCCTTTCAACATGTCGATTTCAAATGGGCTATTAGTGCAACTGCCAAGTTATGAGCTAACAGCCTTTTTCCTTATTTTATTTTTTCCAATAAAAAATGTGCATCTAATAACAAAATCAGATACACAATTTTATTACAATTTCTCTTTAGTCTTAAACTCTTCCAAAGTCATTGCTCTTTCCCATAGATACTCGAATAAAATTTTATTTGCCAGTGCCAAATCAGGATGCTCAATAAGGATCATTGTAAAATTTGAAGTTGAAAACTTAGGGTTATCTAATGCCATCAGAACATATCTTCCATCAGAGATATACATCTTAACAGGAATCTTCTCTATCATCCGTGCCTCTTCTCCAGCTTTAACGCACTTTTCTATATGGTTAATGATAAATTCCATATCTTCCTCATCAGGGTACTCATACAATACTTTTTCTATAACTCCCTTTCTCAATATCTCAAACTCTACTTTCTCCTGCGTATGTAGCTTCTGTTTATTACGCTCATGGGCATAGGGTGGTTTTGCAAAGCCTATAAATTCATGCTTGGTGTTTTTCACTAAACTAACATATCTTTCATGAATTTGATTTCTATTAGTAAGTATTTCAATGTAGTCATCCAGAGAATCCGTACCTCTTTTTTCAGTTTCATAAAATGTTTCAAGAGATTCAACAAGATGGGCAATATTCTCACGTTTTTCCTCTATTTCATATACCAAATTACTAAAGGCAACTTTGGGATTTAAAGCTTTATATTTTTTAGTATTACCACGCATTCTTAAGCAGAATTCCTTTTTAACCAAATTATCTAACACAGAGTAAATTTTTGTTCGTGGAACTTTAGAAAATTTTGAAATTTCTGTTGCATTAAGACTGCTCATTTTTAGAAGCGTAAAATACACTTTGGCTTCATATTCTTGAAGTCCATTTTTTTTTAGTTCTTCAATATAGCTTTCCATTAAATTTTATCTCATTTATTTTTATTAACTCACAGTTACAAATTTTAAGCTAAGTTTATTTCTGTCAAATTTTTTATTTTTTTTTATACATATCCCTAATAATTTAAAAAACATGATGCTCTGATTTGAATCATGGAATATTTCTCATAATAATAGTGATAAATTGATTATAAATATAATAACTAAAAGCATTCTCACACTGAAGTTCCCTGCACCTCGTAATGTAATGAAGAAGGATCGAAGTGGGCAGACAAACCCTTCGACTAGACTTCACTTTGTTACACTTCGTCCGCTTTTAATAATGTCATATGGCACTATCATCTGGCTGACGTCAAACTCAATTTCGATTTTTTCAAAGGGAATTTCTTTTTCACAATGTTAAGCTTTTCCGGTCCTTTTGTTACAAGAATTTTGTTTATATAATTGCTACTTAATTCTGATATTTGATTAGCTTTCAGATCAGTACAAAATATCTCAATAATTCATCTAAATTTTACTTCGGAAATTATTTAATGGTATACATGCTTATAACCACCCTCATAACAACAACTTACTACTCCTTAAAGTCAGGTTAAATAGTCATGAATCTATTTTATTAATTTTTTTCTCGTTATTAGGTATGTTTTTTGATAAATTCAAATGAGCCACTTTTTAGAATTCTCACCGCATTTTCAACAACATCAGGATCATATAGGATGCCTTTGTTATCCTCGATTTCCTCAAGTGCTATTTCCAATCCAAGACTTTGACGATACGGTCGATCATTTGCCATTGCTTCTATAACATCCGCTACTGCAAGGATACGTGCTTCCATTAAGATTTCATCATTTTTCAGACCATTTGGATAACCCGAGCCGTCAAAGCGCTCATGATGCTGATGAACCATTTTTGCTACCTGCCATGGGAAATCGAGATCCTTTAGCAATTCATAACCTACAGCTGGATGATTTTTAATCTGCTCCCATTCATTATCTGTAAGCATTTCCGACTTATTTAATATCCTGATCGGCACCTTGATTTTACCAATATCATGTATAGTGCCGCCTATGCGAATTCCTTCGATCATATCGTTAGAACAATCCATTTCTTTTGCAATTGCAATCCCTAGTTGAGCCACATTATGCTGATGCCCTGCTGTGTACGGATCTCGCAACTCGACAACATTGGCAAGCACGTTAACCGTATCTTGGATAAGTTTCTGCAGTCTCTGATAACTTGCTTTCAACTCATCTTCGGACTGTTTTCTCTTAGTAATGTCTCGATAGATTCCATAAACAGCAACCTGCTGTCCTTCTATTATAACGGGTGTGCCGAGAATCGATACATCCAGCAATTTACCGCTTTTGGTTTTACGTTTTGATTCAAGCCGTATATCTTTGCCAGCAGCAACCTGCTTCGTATATTTAGTAGCTTCCTTTAAAATTTCATCAGTAGAAACGAGCTCATCCATCAATTTTCCAATTGCTTCTTCCTCAGAGTAACCGAACATTTCTGAGAATGCGCGGTTGATCTGTAATATTTTTCCATCAACCGAAGCAACCACAACTGCCTCAGGAGAACTTTCAAAAAGATGCTCGAAATATGCCTTCTGCTCACTGAGCGCTTCTTCTGCCTGCTTTCGCAGCGTCATATCTCGTCCCATTCCCTGTACAAATTTTACTTTACCATTTTCATAAATAGGACGTAATTTTAACCAGAAGACACGTCTCTTTCCATCTTTACGGACAACGTTTGCTATAAATTCATTCGACTCCCCGTTTACCGTACGTTGATAGAACTCAATTGATTTTTCCCTGTCTTCTTTTGCTACTGCAAATATGGACTGTTTTCCATCAAGCTCTTCTTTGGAATATCCAAGCAGATCCTCGAACAATCTATTCACCATAATATATTTCCCGTCAAGATCAGATAGCCATATCAGATCGTTTGCATTTTCAAATAGATCGCGGTATTGTTCTTCGCTTTCTTTGAGCGCCTCTTCTGATTGCTTTCTGCTTGTAATATCCCGCACAATACCCCAGTAGCCCACCATTTCATCGTTTTCATCTTTCTGAAGATAGGTTCGGCATTCAATTGGAATTATTCTGCCGTCACGATGTATATATTCCTTCTCATAAAGTTCTGAATATCCGTTGGTTTTAACTTGGGTTTCAACAGTATCAGTCTCAAAGCTATGCCATTTTTTAGGTGTAATACCACGGGTAGTTTTACCGTACAGCTCCTCTTCGGAATAGCCTAACATCTTTTGAAATGCAATATTAAAATTCTGTATTTTCCCGTCCAGGTCTGCACGTACAGAGCCATCGCGCATATTTTCATGAAGCTCAGCGTACTGCTTCTCTAAGGTAAGACGGGCACTTTCAGCTTTCTTTCTTTCTTCTTCCTTACTTTGTATTTTCTGTTGAAGTATAAGACTATTACTCAGCTCCATAATTATTTCCATAAGCTGGTTCAGATCAACCGGTTTGAGAATAAAACCATGCACAGATAGTTCAATTGCCCGGATAAAATAGTTCGTTTCTCCATAAGCAGACACAACGATGAATTTTGTAGCATGTTCAATTCCCTTGATCTTCTCGATCATCTCCAACCCATCCATGACGGGCATTTTTATATCTGTCACAACGATTTGAGGTCTATGTTTCTTGAATATTTCTAATCCGGCTTCTCCATTCAGTGCAACATATACATCTTTGATCTTGCTTTCTAACATTGTAACGACCGAGCGAGCTATGAGTACTTCATCCTCAACATACATGACCGATATTGGCAGGATATTATTAAGAGTTTTTTTAGTTAGTTTTGCTTTCAACGGTAAACACTGCTCCTTTCCAAGTATTCTGCATGGTAAGTGAATTTTTCATGTTTTTCTCAACAAGCATTTTTGACATATAAAGACCTAAACCTGTTCCGACTAAACTTTGTCTCGGAAATAAAAATGGCTCGAATATTTTGTCAATCAATTCATTCTCGTTTTTTATTCTTATAAAATAAAGTTACAAGTGAGAAAAGTAAAGACAAATTATGATTGATTTTTTTCATATATTTTATCAGCAATTTCCAGGAGTGTTTCAGGAATTTCATATTCGATTCTTCTTGCCGTTTCTGTATTTATAAGAATATGATTTTTTTCCTTAAAAATTTGAGAGAGTTCTCGCGGTTTTGCTCCATTGAAAATCTTAGCTATGTTTTCTGCATACCATCTTCCGATCTCATCGAAGTTCTGATGTGTAATACCGAGTAAAACGCCCTTTTCAACAGCAGGCTCACCGAGGACACCCCAGGTGGGAACATTGAAATCGTACATTGGCTTGAGCAGCTCTGGTAAAAATTCTACTGATTCTCCCTGATGGATACCGACCCACATAGCATCAACAATTGGTGCGAGTACCTGATAGCTTCTTTTTGCATTCTCAAAGGATTCCAGCTTTGTATCACCTTCATCAGCATGGCAGACAATAAGTTTGAAATCTCTCTTTTGGGACACTTTTTCCAATTCTGCATAATGCGCATAGATCCTTCCATCTTCAGAATCCTCAAACATAACTCCAAGACGCTCAAATCCTATAATATCATGAAAGAGCTCAATCTGCTTCTTATAACTATTTGGATCACATTCTACAAAAATATGTTCACATCCAGAATCATCAGCTGATTTAATAATACCTGCACGTAAAGGACCACCGGAAGTAATCACCATTGTAGCAGTTGTATGCTCATTATTCACCAGATCCTGTCCTGCCCATGCTCCTAATGCAAGCGCAAGATCAATTGTATTTTTGTTCAGATATTCTATTGCATTTCTTCGGTTAATTACACGAGTTGAATCCTTCCAGTTTGCCGTCCAGAATGCGTTTTCCGAAAAGGTTATAAAGTTACTTTTGCAATTATTAGCAAGGAATTCCCAGATGAGCTGTGCGTCGTCCTTGTCGGAAAAATCAGGAATAATGATCGGCTCTATCCATCCGAGATCAGTCAATCCCTTGGCCAATCCTCTAAGACTGAGACTATAATCAATAAAAGACCCCCCTTCATAATATGCGATTTTCCAATGTTGTCTTTCATTACTACACGGTTTAATAGAATACACTTTGGGTGAAAAATGGAGTAAGATAATTATACCGAGAATGGTTACTATTACAATAACAACAGCCAAAATGAAAGTATTCTTGTACTTCATAGTATCTTGTGTTCTTACCTGTTTAGTTATGACTTATTATATTATTAAATTTAATGGAATTGCATCAGTCGATCATATTACTGCACCATAAGCTCAACTTCTGCATTTGGTTCGGAAATAAAAATTGCTACTTTCGTAAAATATTCATTTGCTACTCTTTGTATATCTTCGGGAGTGACTTTATCAAAATAGGATTTCATCTTTTCGAGATAATTATAACCAAGTCCAATTGCTTCACATTGTGTCATATAATAGGGCAACTGATTATCGTCTATACTCGTAATGACCATTTTAGAATAATCATCAATTGAAGATTGGATCTCGTTTTGAGTTACGGGTTCATTCTTAAGTTTATTGATCTGATCTTGCAAAACTGCGACCAATTCATCTTTTTTATCAACCGAAGTCTGGCTTGTGAGACGGAAGAAACCATAACCTTCCCCACTGTTATATCGTGCGTATCCATAGTAAGCAAGATCGTTAGTACCGCGCACCGCTTTATGAATCCTACCGCGTGAGCCATTCAATATTGCCATGATCACCTTCATCGTCCAGTGATCGATATTGTCATTATCTCGCGGTGGAGCAACACAGTTGAGATCAATATTTACTGGTTCAAAATCATACTCTTGCACAAATGTATCTTCAATGTCGGGAACAATCAGAGGAGATTCTGTCCCCGAGATCTCTCCTTTTGGAAGATGGTTGTAAAATTCATTTGCATATGCTTCTGCTTCACTAATAGTAAGATCGCCAAAGAATGTCACGATTGCTTTTGATGCTTTGAAATAATTGTCATGAATGTTCTCTATATCCTGCTGATCAAGAACCTTAATGATCTCAAGTTTTTTTAAATCTGAAACACCAGCCGGCTGTCCGGAATAGAGTTTTTCACTGCGGAATTCATTATGAATAGATGAAGCATTACTCAGAGATCGCTGGTATCGCGCGTTTGCACGTTCCTTTGCGAGTATGATCTCCTGTATGGGAAAGCTCGGATTGTTAAAGGCATCAATAATGATCTCCTGAAGTCTTGGAAAATCGTCTTTCAGGCATTTAAAATCGAGATATGTTCCATCATTGCTCATCGAAATATCCAGATCAATTGCATGATCTTCCTTCCACTCTGTAAGATCGAGCGAATCAAATTTTTTTGAGCCCTTGAGCATAAGGTTTGCCATAAAAGAGATAGTGCCAACAGTTTCTACAGTCTCATAATCCTCACTGATGGGAAGGTACAACACTCCGCTGATTATCGGTTTTTCAGTATTCTTTTTATAGATTAGAGTAAGATTTTTAGAAATTTGAATCTTTTGCGGCTGTATTTTTTCAGCCAGGAGTTCATCTTTCTGCTCGAGCATTTCTTTAGTACCCTTAGGTAGTGCATAGAAGATGACACGATTTTTGGGAACGAGATATTCTTTGATGCAGTTCATAACATCCTTCGCAGTGATCTGCTCAAATGCATTGATAAAGAGCTCATCAGAATCCGGTATACCGAACATCATAAGATTCCATCCGATACTATTGCAATCTTCATCAACTCCCGGGGTACTCAAAAGCTGATTTGCCTTATATTTTGAAATAAGATTTTTAATATCTTTATCTTCGATCCCCACGTTGCTATACCAATCGATCTCCTCATCAATGATAGAGACGATTTCTTTCACCTTGGAAGGATCTTTTGCTTCAAAAGCAATAGTGATCGATCCCTCGGGCATCTGCATTGAAACATTCGTATAGGCATATATGTAGTTCACCAATTGAAGCTCTTCGACTAGTTTATATTTAATAGGAGATTGCCTTTTCCAAAATAAAATATCGAGTGCTGCTATCAATTTGGGATACTGCTCAAAATCTGCGGCAGGAAGTATCTTTGTAATTATAACTGTGGGTTGTTGTATCTGGAACTCTTCCATATATTCGACAGTTCCACTCCGTTGATTCTGAGGGGGAAGATAGACCGGATCAAGCTGTCCCCTTTCAAGTTCATTAAAGGTTTCCTCTACTTTTGTAAGCATTTCCTCTGCATTCAAATCACCAGCCACAACAAATATCATATTGTTGGGTACATATCTTTTATGATAATAATCTGCAAGCTCGTCTCTGGTAATAGTTTTATATAATTCCGTATAACCAATGACCGGATATTTTCTATTTGAAGTTGGAAAGATAAGCTCATTGTTTTTTTGATATACTTTTGATCGAGGTGGTGTTGAGCGCATCACGATCTCCTTGAGGATGACCTGCTTTTCACGGGCAACTTCTGTCGAATCAAAGGCGCAAGCATGCATCTGCTGGAACAATATTTCCAACGCTTTATCTGCATATTGTTTATCAACAGTAATGTGAAAAGCAGTAGCATCAGTTGTTGTATATGCATTAACGAGTGCCCCCATCTCCTGTGCCATTGCTTCATATTCAGCTTCAGTATGAAAGGTGGTTGAGCCGCCAGCAACTACATGTTCCAGATAATGAGAAATACCTGCTCCCAGATATTCCCCCTCATTAACAGAGCCGGTTTTTACAAAACAATAGAAACCAATCGAATTATTATTATGATTCTCTTTCACAGCGATCTGCATGCCATTGGAGAGGGTCTTGTATAGAATGTTGTTCCCAAAAACAGAAGAACAAATACTTAGTAAAATTATCAAAATAAAAGTGAATATCATTTGCTTCTTCATTATTATTTTATCTCCCTGAAAATTTAATTTTATTAAATATAATTTCGTGGCACGAGATTACTTGTAAAGTTTTATAATAAAAGCTACAATAAAATTCATAAGAACATTATGTTTTATGTCAATTTGGGTAAAACAAATTATACGATAAAATAAATTTTTGCAAAAATTGACATTCTTCATTATATTTTAATTTATTCCATTAATTGGAGGTACCCATGAAAAAGTACTTTGTATTAGGTTTTTTAGTTTTAATGTTACTGTTTGCATTAGCAGGATGCAATTTATTCAATTCAAGCAAGGATAATTCTAAAAATATGGATAACCTTGTTGCTGATCCTGAATTTCAATTTAATACAACCCGTTCTGTAGAACTGAACATAACTTCCATCGATAAATACGGATTCTTCTATCCTTATGGACATTTTGAAATATGGAAAGACGATCCGGCAAATGGAGGTACAAAAAGGGTTATTTCTATCAGAACTGACGAGAATGCTCAATTTATAAAGACCCTTTCACTACCAACATATTATGGATCAATTTTCCTGAAATCCGGAACGATCGTCCAGAAACTCTGGGTCAATATCGCGAACTCAACCGAAGGTTCGATCCTCGATACATTTGTATGCATTGCTCCTGTATATCCAGAAATAAAAGGTCTCAAGTTTGATCCTCAGACTGCCAGCAATGATGGATATGTTTTCACTCTTGAGAATATGGAAGACAACTGTAATGGCACCACTACAATTACAGTCAGGGTGTGTAACAACAACAACAGGGGATTAAGTAATGTTGCAATAAGCTTACCTCCGGGAGTCATTCCCTCTCAACCTACAAATGGTTCTACTTATCAAGGTGATGAGAATAGTTATAATGTGGAAAACCCAACGAATAATCCCTATTACAGCATCAAATTCGAGACTATTGGTGAAGGTGTAAAGAACGGACAGTGTGATGTATTCCGTTACATTATACCAACTGATGATGCAGAAGCAATGACTGAGATTACAATTCGGGCTAAAGCAGCTCAAATTATTGGAGAAGTAACTCTTGATGTTGATTATACGGGTACTTGCAATGACAGTGATGGAGATGGTGTAACTGATGATTGGGATGATTATCCCGACGATCCTGACAGAGCATTCAACCGATATACTCCAGCCGAAGGTCAGTATGGCACTTTTATGTGGGAAGATCTTTGGCCCAATAAAGGTGATTATGATATGAATGACCTCGTCATGGATTATAATGTCATTGAAGTAACTAATGCTGATCATGAAATTGTCGATGTAATCAATAATTTCTATCTTCGAGCAGCAGGTGCAGGTTTCTTAAACAATGGTTTTGCAATTCAGTATCCATCCTACTGGGAGGTGACTGACATAGCTGCTGATGGCCTTAATATGGCAGAAATTGAAGCCGATAACAGAACTGTTATTTTCTTTCAAAATCATCGTCAGGTATTTGAAGTAAGCGGTGACGACTGGATAAATACCTATCCAACCTATCCATTCATTCCAACTGTCACATGGTCAGTAAAGCTCTCAATGACCGAAACATCAAAAGCAAAGGTTGTTCTTCCACCTTGGTATCTAGCTCCTTTTAATCCATTCCTACTTGCGAACGGAGTCCGAAGCCACGAGATACATCTTCCTGATTATCCCTATACTTACGAGATGAATACCGCCCTTCTGGATACTGGGGATGATGCAACAGACCCGAGTTCAGGTATCTATTTCCGAACTGCAAATTATCTCCCATGGGCTATCCTTATCGCAGAAAGCTGTGATTATGCTATTGAGATGACACAGATTTCAGATGCTTTTAATTACTTCGTTGAATGGGTACAAAGCGATGGAACCCAAAAGCAGGACTGGTACCTTGACCTTCCGGGATATCAAAATGAAGATCTTATCTATCAAGTTCCTGCAAAATAGCACATAAATCCATTCTAAAAATTTTATTTAAAAAAGTTAGAAACTGATGAATCGGTTAATGTATTTTCTTGGGATTTCTAACATATTTTTAATCAAACATTTTTTACAGTATGCTTATACATTATTTGAAAGAAATCAGGAAATCGAATATAAAATTAACTTGAAAGAAAAAAAGCCTATCCGATAAGGGATAAGCTTTTTGTATATAAGTTTGAAATATGGATTAGTGTTTAGGTGGGAAATAAATATAATTATTATCCCGATAACCTGGGCTTGTATTTGAATACCAGTCATCATAACCATAACCTTCATCATGTACCCAATCAGCAAAATGTAGAAACGCCCAAGTAATCTGATACGTTTCCAGCGGATACACTGTCGCTTCTGTAACATTTACCACCCAGGGAAGATTATTACCTGTTCTGAAATAGAATCCAGTTGCTGGAACTGAAGCATCATCTCCTGTATCAAATAGCAGTGTATTCATTTCCGAGGTAGGTGGATAATCTGCCAAGTGAATTTCATGAGATCTTGTGTTATTTACAAAAATAAATGGATTGTAGGGAGGGAAATTCCATGGATCCGTTTGTCTCTGCAAATCCTTTGATTCACTTATTGGGATTGTAACTTCCCATTGGACTGTCGGAACGATCATTCCTTCATCGGTAGTATTTATCCAGTCAGAGCCAGAAACACCAAAAATCGTACGTTGATTATTGAAAAATCTCACTACATTATCATTATTTTCCACAGTTGCTAAATTAAATGTGGGATCATCAGGATCACCCAAGTCGTAATTGTCCGGGAATTTGATTGCAAACCCCAAAGTATAACCAGCACCGGATGCTCTTAAATTAAAATTTATACTGTCTTCTACAATTTCATCATCTGCATTAGTTATTTCGCAAATTTGGTAATTCAGGACAAGGTCATTCATATCATAGTCACCTGTATATGGCCACAGGTCTTCATATAGTAAAGTTGAGAATTCAGTTGCCGAAGGAGTGAAACTTTGGAACGCTCTGTCAGGATCATACGGGTAGGCATCATCTACATCCGGAACCCCATCTCCATCTGTATCTATTGGTCCCGGTATTTCACCTTGATAATAAAAATCCCAATCCTTTATATCAATAATAGGAGAAGGCAGACGGAGAAATGAGCAATTTGGAATTGTGGGATCAACGACAAACCACTTTTCTTTGTGGGAAGCTAAATACAAAATTCCATTTGGATGTCCGGCTAAAGATTCTATGTCTTTTTCACCAGTAGTAATAATATGTGTTATCGCATGAGAAGTCATGTCGAGTCTCCATACTTGGCCCTCATAACCCCTACGAGATGGATTTACTCCTTGTTTGCAGACAAAATATACAACATCCGATATACAAGTTAATCCAGTTATTTCTGGATCATCTCCGGGTTTTGATGGAAAAGAAATTGTAAAAGCAGCACTATAACTTGCATCTGTAATATCAATTTTGTATAATGTTTTATTTTTTTTCCCAAATCCATATAGAAATCCATCGATCATCTCTAACGAATTCAATTCGGGATCACCGGTTTGAAGGCCATCCATCATTCCGATTGGTATAGCGTCCACATCAGTAAGAGGATCTTGGTCAATTTGGCTAGGAAGAATTTTATATAAGTATTTATCCTTCAGGTTATAAAAATACATAACACCGTCATCGCCTATTGTAAATGCTTTAACATCCATATCACTAGGTTTGGAGGTGAGGTTTATATGACCTTCATTATATTCTCCCTGGTTATCTCCGGCAAGATAATAGTAATGCAGTTGTTCATCATGATGCTTTACAAACCACATAGTCATAAACGGGAAGTCATCGAGATTATTTCTATTTCCCGGAGAGGATTTAGGATTGTAATGATAATACGGAAAAACTCCATTCACTTCTGCTTCCCCATTTCCGATTACCTCAACTGGGAAACTTCTCACAAACCCTACTCCAGATTGAATCCAGATGGAATCTAAATAGGTTGGTAAGGAGATGGTTGCTTCATAAATACCATTTTCGTTCGTTGAAGCAGTAAGTATCTTTCGAAAATTCCCTGCTAAAGTGGAATCCGAAAGGTCGTCTTTATAAATGCTGAAAGTTGCATTTGGAACGGGAATATTCTGTAAATCGACCGAATTTAAAATAACTAAAACTTTATTAGTTGTATTAAACTGGAATTCAGGATCTGCCACAAGATCATCCATGTCAGAGTGTGAATTTCCTGTATCGGTGATATCACAACTTGAGAAAAATGAAATAGTAATTACTACGATTATTATAAAAAATAGATATTTTTTCATGATGCTCCTTTATATATATATTTCAACATATCTGTTTAATTACCTACCCATTAAGTATTGTCAAGAAAAACAGATGCTACCTTTTATTTTATTTCATAAGAATGATACATTCCCAGTTTGAATTGAATCTAAAAAAGCCACGCTCATCACGTGGCTTTTTTAGTTTGTATAATTATCGTAATTACTTCATGTATATCATTTTGCTGGTCACATTGTATGTTCCGCTCTGAACTTTATAGAAGTATACCCCGGAACTTACTGCATTGCCAAGGAAGTCAGTTCCATCCCAGGTAAAGGAATTCTGCATCGGGTCGAGTTGAGTTTCTGCAACAAGCTGCCCGATCACATTATAAACTTTTATTGTAGTATTTGAAATACATCCCGCTGGTCTTGAAAATTGAATTGTAGTTTTTTGTGAAAAAGGATTTGGAATATTCTGAGTAAAGATCGAATTAGAGATATTTGGCTCATCATCGACTGAAACAACAGAATTCAAACCACCTGAGTAACATTTAAGGCTACCATTACGACCGCCAACGACCATTTCCATACTTCCGTCTCCCACGATATCTGGGATCGAAGCTATTGCATCTACGGGTGTTCCAAAATTAGTAGAATGCAATTCGGATCCATCTACTCCATTAAGAAAATAAGCATAATTGTTTGAGTAAAGAGTTCCAACAACCAAATCATTAATTCCATCTCCGCTTACATCTCCAATTCTTGATGCATTCCATGGCTGATCAGCAACAGAATGGTACCATATTATACTACCGGTATATCCATTAATTACTTGTATATTGCTATTAGTACTGTGCGCAACAGCAATATCAGAATAGCCATCTCCATTTACATCATCTAATTTAATTAATTGAAGCATGATTGCTGAACCGACACTACCGCCATATATCTGTGCTCCATTTGTTGCATCAAGGATATAATAATGCCCGCTGAAATCACCAATAATTACATCACTAACTCCATCACTGTTGACATCATCTACTTGTTCCAAAGCCCAAACTGAAGTAGCGGTTGTTGTATATGTCCAATTTGTACCACCTGTTGCTCCATTAATACCATAAGCATAGCCAATGGATTCATCTTCATTCGAAGCACCAGCTAACACATCAGGTTGTCCGTCACCAGTGTAATCTTCAATACCTATTACGGAGAAAACGGGTCCTCCTAAAGGACGTTCCCAAATTGATAATCCTGTTAAGCCATCTAGACAATATACTCTTTTTGGACCAATATCAACTGCATCATCACCTGTTGCAGCTAAAACATCAATATATCCATCACCATTATAGTCAAATTTGCAATTCACCTGGTAAACCCAGCCACCATCACCATATTCGTGTGTATCATGAATCCAGATACTTGTGCCATCTTTTCCTGAAATTGCTCTGATACTGCGGTCAGCACCGGCAGTTCCAACAATCACATCCTGATAACCATCTCCATTGATATCTTCAATAATATCCAGACCTCTGTGAGAAAAGACATAGCCTGAGTAAATTTCAAAATCCCAGAGAACATCAGCAAGCCCTGATGAATTTCCATTAAAACAACGAACATAATTATCTTCCGAGCAAACGATAACATCATCAACTCCATCTCCATTAATATCAGAAATATAATCAATAGCTTTGGGACTGTTATCCCAACTTGTGGATATAGAGTAATACCAGAGCTGATCTCCAATCGGATAATCGATATTATTTCCTTCGCCTGCAACAGATACTTGTGAGGTTGGTTGAGCAGGATCATTGCTGTCAATATATACAATTTCGGAGTAATTTATTCCTGCTGCAGGTGAGAACCACACACCGATCTCGGTTGTTTGGAGTGGATAAAGATTAATAGGAAAAGTGGCGGATTCATCAACCCAGAAATGAGCGGGGTTACTTGTATAAATATCGCTTATAGAAAGCAAGGCATCTCCAATATTTTCTATTTCGATATACCATCGGCTAGAAGAATTTGCTCTTAATGTGCCATAGTTGTGAGTGTCATTCATGACATGGATACTCGGCCCGGCATTAACTGCATCTCCAGTCATAGTAATATCCACTTCAGGTGAAAGGGGGTCGTTTGAAAAAACTGTGGCAATACAATTCAATGAACCGGCTTCAGCAGGTAAATATGTAAAAGGAATAACTACATTATCACCAGGAAGGATCGTTACGGGAAGAGCCAAATCATATGATACATCAGATGCATTTGTGCCTGTAATTGTAATATCTGTCACCTCTAGATTCCCGGTGCCTGCATTGTAAACATAACAATTCCACGAAGCAGAATCACCGACAGTTACTGTTCCAAAAGGATAATTAGTATTAGGAATATTGATCACAGGAGTACCAGCACCACCAAGGTCGACTTTATAGAGCCAATCCTGATCGTATCCGGAACCATTATCACAGTACCAGAGATACTGACCGTCATAGACTACGCCAGCAGGATCAGAATGTTCTGAAGGGTGTGTTTCTAAAAGAGTTCCATTTACATCTATTTTATAGAGGGCATCTCCCCAGTAGTCTACCATCCAGAGATTACCATTCTCCATACAAAAATCCCAGGGTTGGTTATCTGGAGCTGCAAATTGTGTTAATATATTTCCAAGATTATCAACTTTGTATATTTGACCATCTGGATCATGATAAGCAGCAACCCAGAAATCACCACTATCATAAGCAATGCCGGACATATAATGTACTGGAAGATTAAATTGTGAAATTAAGTTACCGCTCATATCAAGTTGCATAGCAACAGCTGGAATTGAACTACTTCCAGGATGGTCAGTTGTCCAGAGATATGAGCCATCATAGGAGAGACCAAAAGCATCTTCTTGGGGTCCTGTAAACAAGAGTGAATAGTTTCCATTACTTGGGTCAATCTGGTAGACTTCATCGCCGTCTGCTCCATAGATTCCACAGTAAAGATATGTCCCGTCATAGGCAAGTCCAGAAGCACCTTCTGGGATAGGATAAGTTGCAACAATTGTCCATTCCCTTTCAGCAAGAAGAGCAAGTGGAATTAAGAGAAAAATTAAACTTACAAAAAATAATCTTTTCATTTTTGTAAACTCCTTTTTGTTTATAGCCAACTAAAATTTTGTTAAAAAAATTTTGTCAAATTAAACTCTATTTATCTGAGTGGGGAATAAAAAAAAGCACCCATGCCGAAACATGGATGCTTTTATGAATATTTTAGGATAAGTCAGAATTAATACATTCCGCCCATACCACCCATACCACCGCCTGGAGGCATAGCTGGTACATTACCTTCCTTTCCCGGAAGATCTGCAACAATACATTCTGTTGTTAAGAACAATCCGGCGATACTGCACGCATTCTGAACTGCGGAACGTGTCACCTTAGCAGGATCGATCACGCCATCAGCCATAAGATCGGAATATACGCATGTTGCTGCATTGAAGCCAATCTTTGAATCTTTTTCATTATGAAGCTTTTCAACGACCACATCACCGGCGAATCCGGCATTCTTTGCGATCTGGTATGCAGGTTTTTCGAGTGCTTTCTTCAGAATTTCTGCACCGATCTTTTCTTCAGCTTCGAGTTTAAGCTTATCAATTGCTTTAGCAGAGTGAAGCAATGCACATCCACCACCGATAACAATGCCTTCTTCGACAGCAGCACGAGTTGCTTGAAGTGCATCATCGACACGATGTTTCTTTTCTTTCATCTCGGTTTCTGTAGCAGCGCCGATATTCAGCACAGCAACTCCACCGGAAAGTTTTGCCAGACGCTCCTGAAGTTTTTCTTTGTCATAATCAGAAGTAGTGCTTTCTATTTGCTGTTTGATCTGTTTGATACGACCTTGAAGGTCTTTTTCTGCACCTTTTCCCTCACGAATTGTCGTGTTTTCCTTATCAATAATGATCTTCTTTGCAATTCCAAGATCGTGAAGTTTAGTATTCTCAAGTTTAAGTCCGACCTCTTCGGAGATTACTGTTCCACCAGTAAGGATTGCGACATCCTGCAACATCTCTTTTCTGCGATCACCAAAACCGGGAGCTTTGACAGCGCAGACATTTATTGTGCCGCGAAGTTTGTTCACAACCAAAGTTGCAAGCGCTTCACCTTCAATATCTTCAGCGATGATCAAGAGAGGTTTTCCTGCCTGTGAAACTTCCTGAAGAATGGGAAGAAGGTCTTTCATAACAGAAACTTTTTTATCAAGAAGAAGGAGATATGCATTTTCCAGTTCTGCGACCATTTTATCAGTATCGGTCACAAAATAAGGGGAAAGATATCCTCTATCGAACTGCATACCTTCCACTTGCTCAAGGTAGGTCTTCATAGTTTTGGATTCTTCAACATTGATAACACCCTCATTTCCAACCAGTTCCATCGCTTGAGCTATAAGCTCTCCAATTTCCGGATCATTATTTGCAGAAATTGTCGCGATCTGCTCGATCTCCTCTGAGGTTTTGATCGGTTTACTCATTTTAGCAATTTCATCGACTATGATTTCAGAAGCTTTGGAAAGTCCACGCTTCATGAACATAGGATTCACACCTGCAGTCACGTGTTTGAAACCTTCATGAATAATTGCTTGAGCTAACAGTGTTGCTGTAGTTGTACCGTCACCTGCAACTTCATGAGTTTTTGTAGCCACCTCTTTGACCATCTGTGCACCCATGTTCTCATACTTATCTTCGAGTTCGATTTCTTTTGCAATGGTCACTCCGTCATTAGTGATGGTGGGTGAACCAAAGCTCTTATCGAGAACAACATTTCTACCACGCGGTCCGAGAGTTATTATTACTGCGTTTGCAA
Organism: Candidatus Celaenobacter antarcticus; assembly: GCA_030765865.1. Lineage (GTDB taxonomy): Bacteria > Cloacimonadota > Cloacimonadia > JGIOTU-2 > JGIOTU-2 > Celaenobacter > Celaenobacter antarcticus. The sequence continues at coordinate 28,249 of JAVCDK010000036.1, forward strand.
GTAAGTCCACACCACGCTTAAGATTCTCTCTAGCTTGATGTCCAAATTCCAATTGTTTAGCCATTTTGCCTCCTGTCTTTATTTTTTGTATTCATTAATTTATTTTCGCTTTATGGCAATTTCGCTGTCTTTCATGTCAACAAAAAGCTTTTTATGCTTTTCGGAGGTTGTACCCTCTTCAATATTATAATCTTTCAGAAGCTCTAAGGCAACTTTATTTTCAATTTCTTTTTGAATAATTCTCTTGAGCGGTCGTGCACCATATTGTGGATCATAACCGTGCTGCAGAATAAATTCTTTTGCTTTTTTGGAAAACTCTATCTCAAATCCTCTCGAAGCCATTCGTTTCTTCAGATCATCAAGCTGTATCTCCATGATCTCTTTCATGTCTTCGTGAGAAAGTTTGTGGAAAATGATTATCTCATCCAACCTATTGAGAAATTCCGGTCTGAAGTTTGCTTGCAGCGCTTTCATTATAACAGACCGGGAAATTTCTTCTTTTGAGTCAGTAGCAAAGATTTCCTGTGACGCAATATTAGATGTCATGATAATCACAGTATTTGTGAAATCGACAGTGCGTCCCTGTCCATCGGTAAGACGTCCATCTTCCATGATCTGCAAAAGAATGTTGAACACATCCGGGTGTGCTTTCTCGATCTCATCAAAGAGGATTACACAGTAAGGACGCCTTCTAACTGCCTCAGTAAGCTGTCCGCCTTCTTCGTAACCCACATACCCGGGAGGAGCACCTAAAAGTTTTGATACTGTATGGCGTTCCATATATTCGGACATATCGAGCCGTATCATTGCCTTTTCTGTATCAAATAAAATCTGAGAGAGCGTTTTTGCAAGTTCTGTTTTTCCCACGCCTGTAGGACCAAGAAACATAAAAGTTCCAATAGGACGACCTTCCGGGCTGATACCTGCGCGGTTTCGTCGAATCGCATTCGAGATTGCCACAATGGCTTCATCCTGCCCGACAACGCGCTTGTGCAGATCTTTTTCCATTTCAATAAGTCGGGCTGCCTCGCTCTCCAGCATCTTGGAAATCGGGATATGCGTCCATTTGGATACTATCTCTGCAATATCACTTTCATCAATTTCTTCTTTAAGGATTTTCTGATCTTTCTGAAGGTCTTCTAAGTCCTTATTTTTCTTCTGAAGTTCTTCATTGAGTTTGCTTAGAGTGCCGTATTTAAGCTCAGACGCTTTTGTCAGATCGGCATTTCGTTCAGCTCGTTCCATCTCGGTTTTTGTCTGAGCAATTCTCTCTTTGATCTCACTGATCGCGCTTATAAGTTCCTTTTCGCGAGTCCAATGTGTACGAATATGATTTGCTTTTTCCTGTAATTCTTTCAGCCGTGATTCGATCTCTTTTTTACGAGCGATCGATTTCTCATCCTTTTCTTTTCCGAGAGAATGTTTTTCAATCTCGAGCTGACGAATTTTTCGCTCGATTTCATCAAGTTCGGTGGGAAGACTGTCAATCTGCATACGGATATGGGCACATGCTTCATCAATAAGATCGATTGCTTTATCAGGTAGAAATCTATCTGCGATGTATCTTTCAGAAAGCGTTGCAGCAGCAATGATAGCAGAATCTTTTATCCTTACACCATGATGGATCTCATATTTTTCTTTTATACCTCGAAGGATAGAGATCGTATCATTTATATCGGGTTCATACACCATGATCGGCTGAAAACGGCGCTCCAGTGCAGCATCTTTTTCGATATATTTTCTGTATTCATTAATCGTCGTTGCACCGATACAATGAAGTTCTCCACGAGCTAACGCCGGTTTGAGCATATTTGATGCATCGATCGCACCCTCTGCTGCTCCTGCCCCAACCACCGTATGAAGCTCATCAATAAAAAGTACAACCTGTCCCTGTGCTGATTCAACTTCTTTGAGAACAGCTTTCAGTCTATCTTCAAACTCACCTCGAAATTTAGCTCCTGCAAGCAAAGCACCCATATCAAGTTCAACAACATCTTTTCCTTTCAGATTTTCCGGGACATCATTTTCGACTACCCGCCGTGCAAGACCTTCCACTATCGCAGTCTTGCCTACGCCTGCTTCACCGATGAGCACAGGATTGTTCTTTCTTCGCCTGGAAAGTATTTGCATAACTGAACGTATCTCGTCATCACGACCAATAACAGGATCAAGTTTTCCTTTTCGGGCCAGATCTGTTATATTTCGTGAATATTTCTCCAATGCCTGGTATTTTGCTTCGGGATTTTGGTCGGTAATTCGCTGATTTCCACGAATATCTTTGAGGATCTGCATAACATCTTTTTCTGTGATACCGAATTGTTTGAACAGACCACCCAGTTCATTTTTATCTCTCAGCATCGCCAGAAATATATGCTCTGTGCTGAGGTAATCATCATTCAGTCTATCGGCTTCCTTTTGAGCTGTGTTAAATATTCTGCTCAATTCTGCCGATAAATAGGGCTGCTGAGTACTGCCGGAAACTGATGGCTTGTTCTGTAATATTTTTTCGAGTGCATTGTAAAACTTGTCTTTATTTACCTCTAATTTATTTAATATTGAAGGAATAATCCCTTCCGGCTGTTTTATCAGCACAGCCAATACATGAACCGGGGCAATCTCCTGATGACCGAACTGCTCAGCGAGTTGCAGCGCTGATTGAATTGCCTCTTGAGCTTTTAAAGTAAATTTATTTAAATTCATATTATTATTAAATTCTTCAATTTTAATAAAAAATATATATGTACAATACGCATTGTCAAATAATTTTGGCACTTAAATTAGCAGAGTGCTAATATTTAAAAAACTTGTAATAATTTTGATAATAAAAGTAATAGTGCTATAAATATTTTAAGGATAATTATGGAAAAAATTTCAGTCATTGGAATGGGTAGTTGGGGTACGACGCTTGCAATTCTTTTAGCAGAGAAAGGTAATTCTGTTATTGGATGGGAATGGATAAAAGAACGGGCATATAAGATGCAAAAAACAAGAGAAAATCCATTTTTCTTAAAGGGGTGTCCATTCCCGGAAAATCTGGAAGTTACGAATGACCTTCTGTATGCAGCTGCCAAATCTAATGTAATTGTACTTGCAGTCCCATCCCATGTTGTAAGAAAAATCGTCAGACAGAGCAAGGATGAGCTTCATGAAAAAAATATTGTGAATGTGGCAAAGGGAATTGAAATTGAGACCATGCTGCGTATGTCCGAAGTAATTCATGATGAAGCAGGCATACCATTTGAAAAAATTACTACATTGTCAGGACCGACACATTCTGAAGAGGTGAGCAAGAAACTCCCTGCAACAATTGTTGCGGCTTCTGTAAGTGAAACCTATGCAAAATCAATCCAACACCTATTCATGACAAATTATTTCAGGGTGTATACAAGCACAGATATTATCGGAGTTGAGCTTGGCGGATCCTTAAAAAACGTCATTGCGATCGGGGCAGGTATTTCTGATGGAATGTGCATGGGCGACAATACGAAAGCTGCACTTATTACTCGTGGTTTACGTGAGATCACGCGTCTCGGAATTGCCTGCGGAGCCAACCCGCATACCTTCTCAGGAATATCCGGTATTGGAGATCTGATCGTGACCTGTGACAGTCTGCATAGCAGAAACCGCTATGTGGGAAATCGGCTTGCAAAAGGTTTCTCGCTTGATGAAATCCTCTCTTCCATGGAAATGATCGCAGAAGGAGTGAATACAACAAAATCAGCTTATCAATTATCTCATGAGATGAACGTGGAAATGCCGATAACTGATCATATTCACCAGATTTTATTTGAAGGACTCTCGCCACAAGAAGGAGTTATCACTCTTATGACCCGTTCACCAAAGAGCGAGGATGAGTTCTAAATCTTTATATGAATATCCCATATTATGGTGAAATTCTCTCCTTAATTACTGCAATAGTCTGGGCTGGGGCAGTTATGTTTTTCCGTAAAAGTGGTGAAACAACCAAGCCCTTTGCACTTAATTTCTTCAAAAATACTATTGCATCAATTCTGTTTGTTCTTACTTTGCTCATCCTCGGACAGGAGATATTTCCAGCAATGCCCACAAAAGACTATCTCATTCTTATTGCCAGCGGTATCATCGGAATTTCTTTTGCGGACACTATTTACTTTTCCAGTTTGAATATTCTCGGTGCCGGAGTTTCGTCAATTGTTAATTGCCTATTCAATCCCTTTGTGATAGGGCTCGCGTATATTTTTTTGGGGGAAAGACTTTCTGTACTCCAGTTCGCTGGAGCAGCTCTCATTATCGGCGCGATCGCAGTAACCACTGTACGCATTTCCTCATCTAATATTCCAAAAAAACATCTTGCACTTGGCATTTTTCTTGGTGTGATTTCTGTACTTACAATGGTAGTAAGTGTGATCATGATAAAACCTATCCTTGATAATGCATCTGTATTATGGTGCACAGAAATACGGCTTATATCCGGCACTGTAGTGATGGCAATTATTGCAGTATTTCATCCAAGAAGAAAGACGATTTTTCGAACATTCAAACCCTCTCCTGAATGGAAATATCTTATACCGGGAACTATTCTTGGAGCATATCTGGCAATGGTCATCTGGCTGGGGGGAATTAAATATGCTTATGCAAGTGTGTCAACTGCGATCAACCAGACGAGTGTGATCTTTATATTTATCCTTGCTGCAATATTTTTGAAAGAACGCTTTACCCTCCGGCGATTTATCGGACTTGCCCTTTCTTTCTCAGGTATTTTACTCGTTACTTTAGGGTAGTAACTAAAAAATGAAACTTACCGACAATTTGTCGTGAAAATAAAAGAGCACGCAAAGACGCAGAGACACAAAAATTAAAAGAATGCAGAGAAAAAATAGGAATTATTTTTAAAATTACCCTTTTCAGGGAGTGGCTTTTTTTCTAAACTTGTCTTAGATAATAAATTAGTCCCTTAATTCTTATATCTTTTCATTTTTAGCCAAAAACTTATAATCCATTTCTGTAAAACCTTTATTGATAAGTGTTTATCCCCTTGAAGTATTTGTTTAACTTTTTAATATAATATTTTTCTATCTTACTCGGTGTTCTATGTGTTCTCTGCCTGCCATGGCATAATAAAATGAAGACGGGTGGTGAAATTTTTTTTATTAGTTGTTAATTGGAATTAGGATAACTAAAAAAAGACCCTCGAGCCAAAGCCCGAAGGTCTTTCATTATATTACAATAAGATTATAATCCGATTTCAACACCAAGGTTAATACTACGTCGAGCTCCAAAGAAGACTTCTGCATCATCAGCATCATGATCTTTATCGAATGCATTATAAGAACTATTATCCGTTGCGTCCTGAATATAGGTATCGTTGAGAAGATTAAACACATGAGCAAACACTCTCATTCTGAGACCTTTTACCACTGTAGGGATTTGATACATTATATGAAGATCTACAGTAGTGTAGTTAGGCACTTTCCAGCTTTGTTTTCTATCAGTAGGATCGTCTCTATCCAGAATGTTCCAATTGCTCCAGAAATCCATATAGTATTTTCCAACTAATCTGACAGCCATTCCGTCAAAAGGATACACACTTGCCGTAAGAGCGACCTGTGTCTGCGGCTGACCACCGACCTTCAGGTCTTTAACATAAACGTTGATAGTATCATTAGGTCCGGTCGTATGCTTGATCACCGCACTTACGTCATCAGTATATTTCCAGAAGCCCTTTGAGGCATTAAGCTGAAAATTGAGAAAATCTGAAGCCCGGAAATTTGCTTCAAACTCGGCACCCATATGATAGGAATCAAGTCCGCTGATGAAGACAGCTTCTTCGTCTGTGGATGCAGTATCAAGTACAACCCATTCTCTGTAAACCTGGTCCTTCCATTGGGTATAATAACCGCCAGCTTTGATATTGAGAAGTCCGTCTAAACCGACCCAACTGAAACCAGCTTCACCGCTCATGAATTTTTCATTTTGTGGATCGTCTGCTTTCTTTCCATCACTATCATCAATGACTTCGTCAAAGATAGGTGCTTTCGACACATAACCGGCATTTCCAAACACACCGAGGTCAGGCATTACGAGATAGCTTAATCCGCCCTTGATCTGGTAACCAGGGATATACTTGGTCTCAGTTGTTATTTCCTTACCGGCAGTATTTTTATGGAAGTGATCGGTAAAGGTGTATTTCACTGCAGAAAGTCCCGCAGAACCAAAGGCAGTTATGGGACCTTGTTTGAATTCACCTTGGGCAAATCCACCCATCCAATCAACAGTGTTTGTGCTGTTGTAGTCGATCCTATCACCAAGCACTTTGTGATGATCACCTGTATCGAATTCATCTCCATCCCAATAATAGTAAGCACCACCTAGTAGGTCTCTTACTTCTCTGAAATGATCGATCTCGGCAGTACGCAAGTCAACACCAATAAGGGTATTGATCTCCGGACTTACTTCGTATTCAGCTTTGACGATAGCGCCTATAGTCCATTGTTTATTGACGCTGTTTCTAAGAATACCTACCGATTCACGATCATCTTTGGTCAAGGTTTTACCATTAACATGGTATGTTCCTGAGTCTGCTTGGTTTGTACAAATAGTAGCATCCCAATCCCAGGTCCATGGAGAAGGACCATAATAGTAAGGAGTTCCTTCACTAAGTGCGCCGTTTGCATCTCTATGATATATCTGACCAAAAGTTCCACTACCACCACCTACACCACCGGAATAATACACTGTTGAATAGAGGTTTAACTTCTCTGCGAGTTGACTAAACCAATTCAGGTTAATCTGTGGTTTATGATAGTAGTTTACAATCTCATTTAAGAAGCTATACGAGTAGCGTTCATGCCGTTGACCATCCCACCACTGTTCTCCATTATATGACGAATTTAAGGTATACCAGTTCTGGTTAAAATTTAAACCTCTATTTTTGAATTTACTAAAAGCAGCAGGATCATAACTGGAAAGATCTGCTGCATAATCATGGTCGAATACAGCAATATTCTGTGCATATCTTCTTTGTCCATGCTGTTGAGGAGCACCGACTGCATAGAATTCCAATCTGTTTTTGTCATTCAGATTATAGGATGTGGCAAGATAATATGCGTATGCATCAGTCCAAGCTGCATCAGCGACACCATCACCCTGCTTGCGAACAAGTGCAAAGCTTAATGCATATTTGTCATCAACAAGACCGGTATTTCCAATAAAGGTCATTTTCCTGAAGTTGCCAGAGCCATATTCCTGTTTGAAACGTGCACCGGAAGTCATTTGTGTGGGATCAGTAATGATGTTCATTGTACCACCGATTGAAGGTACTGCAAGGTTGATTGCGCTGAGACCTCTCTGAACCTGGATCGAGGATGTTGCATCACCAACTCCATCCCAGTTTGACCAGTAAACCCAGCCATTTTCCATATCATTAACAGGGACACCATTGATCATAATAGCAACATTTCTCTGGTTAAAACCACGAATGTACAAACCTGCATCGCCTGCACCACCACCCTGATCTGTAGAATACACACTGGGAGTACTCTTGAGAACCAGTGGAAGATCGCGAGAACCAAGATCCATTGCAATCTCTTCATGGCTTATGTCAGTATAAGCAATAGGGGTCGTTTCTTCTGCCCTGTCTGCAAACACGGTCATTCCGGGAATTCCAATGTCCTTGATGGTGAGAGTGAAATTCACGGTTGAGGTCAAGCCACCCTTGATCTCAACTTCCTTTTTCATTAACTCATAACCGAGATAACTCACTGCAACAGTATATGTGCCTTCTGGAATATTCTTCAGAAGAAATGTTCCATTGCTACGTGAAAGCATACCAAACCCGGTTCCTTCTATGTAAACATTTGCATCGGCGATCGGGTCGCCGTTTTTTTCGTTCGTTACCTTACCTGCCAAATTGCCCGTGCCTGCTGCAAAGGCAAAGGAGGTAATCATAAATAACGAAACTACGAGAACAATAAGTACTTTTTTCATAGGTGTACTATCCTCCCTAATATTTATTTGTATTAACAAAACCCACTCATCCGAAAAGTATTAGATGAATACCTATCAATGATATTAACATGTCTATTTGCGTTATTATTACGTAAGAACGTGCGAGTATATAAAAAATATGTAGATGGATATATTGTTCTTAGCAGTTTTTTGCGTCTTTTTAACTTCTTTCTTCTTAAGAAATTTTTCAAAGCTATACTACCTTTTATTAGTTTAGTTGAAACTTTATCGACCTTAGCGATATAATTAAATGACTGTCAAATTTTTTTTAATAAATCTGTAAATTGCGAAATAGTAGCAGGTTAATCCCCGCCTACTGTATTTGACCCGAGTCCTCCATCTCCCACTTTTCCTCTAATCTTCTTCTGTACCGCTGTTTACGTATGTATGCAATAAAAAGAAGTATCGGAATTATTATCCAAAATAATCCAAAACCCGAGTAGAGAATTGCAAGTACAGAATGGGATGAAATTGACTTCTTCGCAACTTTCAGGAAGGACTGAACGGACATACCGAATGCTCTGGTAAAGGATGTATTAAAATCATTTTCTGTATGAATATAATCTATAAATTGGTAAAATTTCTGCTTATCAAATCTTTTGAGGAGATATCGGAAAGTATAATAACTCTGTTGATAAAAAGTCCCAACTTTCGTCTTGGCTTCAGGATAATGGTAGGAATAGGATTGCAGATCGAGCACATTTCCTTTGAGTGCATCAGTAACAAATTGCACTTCCCTGTTTATATTCCATTGTTTTGCATAATATTGCACAAATCCTTCTTCGAACCACAAGGGCAGATAAACCTTAGGTGCTACAGAATGAAGCAGGATGTGAAGATATTCATGTGTCAGTACTTTATAAAATTCAGTGTGAGGAGGAAGCGTTTTGGGATTTCTTATTATTATTTTTGAGAGTGCGGGAATAGCCATCGCAATACTGCTCTCGGGTAACTTTCCACGTGTGATATATTCATCAAATTCTTTTTTGGAATGAGTAAGTACAAGTTGTATGACAGGTATATCATAAAATCCGACTTCCCTATTTGTTTGAGTAACTATCCCGGAAAACTTGTTCAAGATCTCTTCAGCTATCCTATGATCCTGCTCATGATAAGTAATGATTACAAAGTCATTCTGTAGAATCTCGGCAAAAGTATATCCTGCCAAAAGGAATATAATAATTATACACATAAACAGTGATTGAACAAAGATTTTCTTTTTCATGAACTATTAAGAATGTAATCGCACAAATGAATATTGTCCATAATTTAAGATTTTTATTGACAAGATAAAATACGAAAATGATATTTTTTTTAGGTGAAAAATGAAAATACCAAAATGCATGATTGGTCTATTTATGATAATTCCTCTCAGTTTGCATGCAGAAAGCACTCTACAGGTTGTTCCCTTTGTTGATATCAAGAAGTACATCGGGACGTGGTATGAGATCGCTCGTTATCCAAATAGCTTTCAAAAAAAGTGTGAACGTTCATGGGTTGAATATTCTCTGAGAGATGATGGTAATATTCAGGTTCTAAATAAATGCTTCAAATTTGACGGTAAGACCAGCAAGATCAAAGGGAAAGCATGGGTTTATGATAAGGAATCAACCGCAAAGCTGAAGGTACAATTTTTCTGGCCTTTCAGTGCAAATTATTGGATCATAGATTTAGGAAAAAACTACGAGTATGCAGTGGTGAGTGAACCAAAAAAGAAATTACTCTGGATCCTGTGTAGAACAAAAATTATGCCTGAAGATCAGTACCAACAAATTATTCAAAAGCTTATTCTAAAGGGATTCGATACTTCCAAATTATTCATTGATCCCTGGGAAAATTACGAGTAAATTTCATTATGCATTTACAAGAAAAATTTCTTCATACTGCAAAAGAGTCTGGAAAAAAAGTTGCTGTTATAGATAAAACATTAAATAAAGAATATACATACGATCAACTATTAATCGCTTGTCTACTCTTTAAGAATATTATAAAAAAATATCCTGAAAAATATATTGGAATTATGATTCCTACTTCTGCAGCTGCATTCATCGCAATAATTGCAACGTTGATGGCTGATAAAATACCTGTCATGATAAATTATGCAACACTTGCTTCGCATAACTGCCTTTACGCCCAGTATAAGATTGGATTCAGTTCGATCCTCACAAGCAGGAAACTTCTCGAAAAACTCGACCAAAAACCCGTTGATGGAATGATCTTTCTTGAAGACATAAAATCCAGCATCTCCTTACCAATGAAGCTGAAAGCATTGTTTTTATCAAAAATACCAATCTCTTCAATAAAGAAGAAAATATATCATGGAAATGATGATGAGACTGCAGTTATTATCTTTACCAGCGGTAGTGAAAAGGAGCCAAAAGCTGTTCAGCTCTCTCATGCAAACATCATGCATCAACTTGTGACATTCCCAAAAATTTTCCAGATAACTTCCGAAGATGTCTTCCTTCAAAACCTTCCTGTATTTCATATCTTTGGATTTACGTTATTCTGGCTCGCACTCTCTGCTGGTTCCTCGATGGTCACTCATGCTAATCCTCTTGAATACAAAAATATAGTAAATTCAATAAAAAAATATGGTGCCACAATTGTCTTTGGCACACCTACCTTCTTTTATGGATACCTTAAGCAGTCAGAACCAGGTGATTTTAAAACGATCCGCTATTTAATCGCTGGGGCAGATAAAGTAAACAAACATTTGCGGGAAGGTTTCAAGACAAAACACAATATTGATTTACTTGAAGGATATGGAACAACTGAGACAAGTCCTGTGGTATCCTCGAATACTCCCGAAGAAAATAAACCCGGAAGTGTTGGAAAGATAATTAATGATATGCAGGTCAAAATCGTACACTGCGAAACAGGTGAAGAACTACCTGCCAGTAAAATGGGAGAGATATTAGTAAAAGGACCTTCAGTTATGAAGGGATATTATGATGATATGGAAGAGACAACACTTCGAATGAAGAACGGCTGGTATGAAACAGGAGACATGGGCTTGATCGATGAAGATGGATTCCTCTGGCACAAAGGAAGACTCAAACGTTTCGTTAAAATCGGCGGTGAGATGATCTCACTTGTGAAAGTTGAGGAAGTCCTGGAAAAACACCTACCTGATGACATTCTCTTCTGTGTCGTCGATGTTCCCGATGAAAGAAAAGGTTCAGAAATTGTAGCAGCACTCACAACCAAAGAAGTCGATTTTAAAAGAATTAAAAAGGAAATGCAATCAGAACTTCCGTCTATCGCTATTCCAAAAGAATTTTACGTGATCGAAGATATACCGACAATGGGAAGCGGAAAAGTTGATTTCCTTCGTGTTGAAAAACTTTGTCGAAATATTCGTAAGGAAAAGAAATAATGAAAAAACTAGTACTATTATTTTTATTAACTATTTGTTTTATATCAGCTTGTAAAGAGGACAATATGAAACCCATGCAAACAGTAGAGTATGTGGACATCGAATGTTTTATGGGAGATTGGTATGTGATTGCCATCATCCCAAATTTTATAGAAAAAAATGCTGTCAACGGAATTGAATCCTACACTCGTTTAGATAATAAAAAGATTCAAATTGATTATACGTTCAGAAAGAATCATGCAGATGGTAAATTGAAGCACCTTAAACCAAAGGCATGGATTTACAACACAAAAACAAACTCTGAATGGCGTGTTCAATTTATCTGGCCTATAAAAGTCCCCTATCTGATCATTGATCTTGCTAAGAATTATTCCTATACTGTTATCGGGGAGCCAAGTAGAAAATTTGTTTGGATCATGTCGCGAAAGCCAACAATTGATGATGATGTTTATCAGAATATACTACTTAAACTAAACCAAATTGGATATGACGTTTCGAAAATAAAAAAGATGCCGCAAATATGGAAATAAAAACAATACCCCTCCTTTTAATAGTTTTTCTCATGCCTGCCATTCTCATTGCAGGAGAAAATTTTATCGCTGAAGTCTATAAGCAGGACACCGATCCTCCACTTTTGCTTTACTATCACTATAACGATTATGAAAATAATGGGGATATTAAAATTCTATCCCACTATTATCTTATGCCGGACAGCTCTGAAGCAGTGGTTGAGAAAGCCGTGCTAAGAAATGGAACACTTTGGAAATATAATGCAGACTTCTATGTTACTGATGAATCGAGTGAAATTACATTAGAAAATGATCAACTTTCGATCATATATAACAATGAAGGAAAAATAAAATCGAAAAGTATTTCATTTCGTGACACACTCCTTGTTGGACCAATTTTTGTTGAACATCTCGTAAGCAAATGGGATCAGCTCTTGTCCGGGAAAACAGTTAGGTTCAGACTGCCTGCGCCTGATATGCTTACCTCAGCTGGATTTTACTTAAAAAAAATCAATAATTCAAAATACGAACAGCCGAGTACTGTAGTCATAAAAATGGGTGTTTCAAGCTTCTTCCTTAAACTCCTTATAAAACCGAGCTATTTTGTGATGGACACGGAAACAAGGAGAGTCAAAGAAATTCATGGGCTTTCTATCCTGCCCCATCAAGAAAACGGCACTTGGACAAAAACAACCCATGTGAATATTTATTTCACATATAATTAAGGAATCATTATGAATCTTTTTATCTTAATACCACTCACCATTCTGGTGTATATGACGATCATGTTTTTTTTAGCATTGATACTAAAAGACAACTCAATAGCTGATATCGCCTGGGGATTGGGTTTTATAATATCTTCACTTGTTGCATTTTTCTATGAGCCCCTCCATACAACCAGACACATTATCGTCACCGTGTTGATCCTTCTATGGGGCTTACGATTAGCAATTCATATCTTGTTACGTAATAAAGGAAAGTCTGAGGATTTCAGGTATAAAAACTGGCGAAAGAAATGGGGAAAAAATTGGATTATACGTAGTTTTATTGAGGTATTCCTGCAACAGGGAATTTTAATGTTCTTCATCGTCTATCCAGTAATTATCATTAACAGGTCTTTTGAGATCGGTCTCACGCCTTTCGACTACATAGGTATAGTGATCTGGCTGATTGGATTCATTTTTGAAACCATTGGTGATGCCCAGCTAAGAAATTTTATTACCTCTCCGAAGAATAAAGGCAAGATCATGGATAAGGGATTGTGGCAATACACCAGGCATCCTAATTATTTTGGGGAATCTTTAATGTGGTGGGGAATCTTCTTCCTCTCTCTCTCAGTTAAGAACGGTTTATACTGTATTGTTAGCCCGATAGTAATCACTTTTCTATTAACAAAAATATCTGGAATTCCTTTGCTTGAGAAAAAATATGAAGGCAATCCAGACTTTGAAGCATATAAAAAACGTACAAGTGCATTTATCCCATGGTTCCCCAAAAAGGTCGGCTCATGAGAAGTTTCTCGAAACCCACAATTTTTATAAGCAGATGCATCGAATTTGATACTTGCCGTTACAATGGTCTTATGGTCAGTAGTCCAGTAGTCCGAGCATTGCTGGGTCATGTCAATATCGTTCACCATTGTCCTGAAGCAGAGATATGATTGGGAACACCAAGAGATTCGCTGCGCCTGATCGTTATCGATGGCGAGTATCATTTAGTGCAATCAAATACTGAAAAAGAACTCACAAATAAAATGCGCATCTACGCACAGAAACTCCTCACATCATTTCCTGAAATGCACGGATTTATTTTGAAAAGCAGATCACCATCCTGCGGTATCAAGGATGTAAAAGCGTATCCACGTCTCGGAAAAGTGGCAATGTTGCACAAAAAAGCAACAGGAATTTTCGCTGAAGAAATTATTCGAAAATTTCCAAACGTATCCATTGAAGACGAAGGGCGGCTTACCAACCTCCGGCTGCGAGAGCATTTTTTTAGACGGATTTTTATCTACGCAGAATTCTGTACAATAAAGCAAAAAAATAATATCAGCCCTCTTACTGATTTCCATTCCAGGAAAAAATATCTTTTCATGGCATACAATCAAAAAGAGCTGAAAATCGCAGGAGCTATCGCCGCAAACCATGAAAAGCTTCGATTCAATGAAGTGCTACAAGGATACGAAGGATCGTTACAGAGAATCTTTTACCGTCTTCCAAGAATATCAACTAATATAAATGTTGCACAGCATATCTTCGGGTATTTTTCGAAATCCCTCTCGTCGAACGAGAAACAGTATTTTCTTTCTGAACTCGAGAAATACAGAACAGGTAAAATTCCGTTAAGCGCCATTATGAGCATTTTAAAAATGTGGGTTATACGGTTTGAGAATCCCTATCTTGAAATGCAAACATATTTCGAAGCATTCCCGGAAGAACTTCTGACTATTGATAACTCTGGGAAGGGACGGTTGCAAGTATGAAATATTTGATTATAGCGTTGATAATTTTATTACCCATTCGGGTTCTCGCGGCAGATTCAACTGAAGGAGATCAAACCATGAGTATTCTTAAACAATTGAACACACCAATTTTCTGGGCAGAAGGTCATCCCGGGAAATTAGATAGAGATGAGTGGAAAATCGAAGTAACAGGATTATGCGACAGTCCACGAGTCTTAACCTGGAATGACCTCCAATCCATGCCGAAAACTATTGCTGATGCGCGCCTGACAAGCGTGACACGTTGGAGTGTTCGCGGCAATTGGGGCGGCGTGAGACTTTCTGATATTCTTCATGAAGTCAAAGTTAATCCCTCTGTCACTTTTGTGCGATTTTGGTCAGTTGGATATGATTATGATACATCAATTCCAATCGATATCGCATTGAAAGAAAGAACTCTCCTTGCATATGAGATTGATGGAGTATATCTTGAAGAGGATTATGGCGGACCAGTTCGCATATTCTGTCCTTATTTATGGGGATATAAATCAGCAAAAAGTCTGGTAAAGATAGAGCTTATGGATCATTATGAACCCGGCTTCTGGGAAGTGAGGGGTTATTCGGATTCCGGTGAGATCAAAGCTGGAAAAGTTCTTGATGTGAATGATAATCGTAAGGTAAAAAAAATACCCGATGGAGAAGTAATCGAATTTCTTAAATGATCAATTCCACATCGGAAATACACATATTAAATCCGTCAATAATAGGAATAGTTTCTTGCAGGTAAACGCAGCCTTCTGAAATATTTACACCCCATGGAAGTCCATGCATGCCCTTATGATCATCCTTTTTCCATTAGAAATAACTTACAAGAACCGCTATTAGCACAACGGATATAAAAAATTCTTTTTCATATCTGCCCTTTTTCAAAATTCGTTGACATATTTTTTTGTTGACAAATTTGACACTTTTCTTGACGTGAATTTTTCATAGTGTAGGGTTTTATATGAAATTTAGCTTAGATCGATTTCCCGAGGTTTGATGATATATGAATAAAAAAAAGAATGTTTTACTAGTAGTAATATTACTCTTATCTTTGCTTGTTTTTCCAACATGTGCAAAGAAGAAACCTGACAGAGTAAAGGACCTGATCTCAGACCTTGACTATGTAGATAAATTTATACAAATTGAAGCAGCTGAGGAGTTGGCAGAGATTAAAGACCCACGAGCTGTTGACCCATTAATAGCTATTTTATCGGATCCAAATGAAGAAGTTCGCACTGCCGGAATTACCGCTCTTGGCAAACTAAAAGATCCACGTGCGATAATTCCACTCATACAAATGTTCCGCGACGAAAGCATTGGAGTGAGAAAAAATGCAGCGATCGCTCTTCAGAATATGGGCTTTGAAACAATTGATCCGCTGATCGCATCTCTTAATGATCCTGACTGGCGTGTGCGAGAAAATGCGGCTGAAGCTCTCGGGAAAAAAGCAGAGCCAAAAGCAGTTGTTCCTCTTATCAACTTACTCGCTGATAAAGATATGGAAGTTCGCCAAGCAGCAGTAAACGCTCTATCTTTGATCGGAGACCAGCGTGCAATCAATCCAATTGAGCAATTATTGGTTGTCGAAGTAAAATTACAAAATTGGGATATTGTTGAGGATATTCAAGATGCCCTTCAAGAACTTGGCCAAGCAGAAATTTATTTCAAAGAAAGAGAATAATGACGATCTCGTAAAAAATAACAAATCAAGCTTTTCAATAAATTAATTTCTAAATCCTCCCGACTTGTCGGGACTAATTACAAATAAAATGTCAAAACAATTTTTCCTTCATCTTTTAATTATGTAACTGCTTTTGAAATCATTCTCAACCAATTTTTAATTCTTTAGATTCATTTATGCAAATTTGATAATATCTTCTCCAAATTATGCAGTTCTCTCCTCTAAATTGAATCTCTTTTTTTCTATTTGTCATTTGAAATTTCATTAGAAATTAGAGATTTGGTATTAGTTATTAAATTTTAATTAATGTGGAAATTAGACAATCACCTTATTTCTTCCTAATGAGAAATCTGAGATACTAAATCAATCCCAGTCAAAACCTTCCTCTTTTAAAAATGCCTGTGCCTGGATATCGCCCAAACGTGCAGCTCTTTTATAATATGCGATCTTTTTCTCTTTATTATTAACCTGATCATAGGCATCTCCAAGAACGACAAGCACATTCACCTTTGTAGAATCTATGGAAACAGCTTTAAGAAGATACTGTATTGATTTGTTATAATTCCCTTGCTGAAAATACACAAAACCCGCATTATCATAAGCTTTGGGAAAATTTTTATTTATATCGATCGAACGAAGCAAATAGTCAAGAGCTTTATCATTGTCTTTTTTGAAAGCATACACAGTACCCAGACTGTACATTGCCATTGAATTTTGAGAATCCATATCAAGCGCACTGGTGTAAGCTTCGACAGATTTGTCATAATTGCCATTCATGAATTCAGTATATCCATCCTTAAAAAGTGCAGCTAACGCTTCCCTTTTATTTGTGAATTCAACTGTATTTTCATCCTTAAATTTATCTTTGATGAGAAAATCAAACTGGTTTGAAGACCCTTCACTTTGAGTATTTGAGAAACCTTCAGATTGGATCTGTGTGGGTTTTACTTCTCCAGGAAGATTTTCTATATCACCCGCATTTTGGTTGGTTTTTCCAAGGAGCTGTTCAAATTTCTTATACAATTCCTTTGTATTAACTGTTTCCTCTTCTTCGACAATTGGCTGCTGTATCGGATCCTCTGTAATAATTACAACCTGATCCGGCACTTGAATTTTAACACTTTCCTGAACTGGTGGTGTTTCTTCCATTGTGTACACAATAGTTGATTCTACTCCGTCATCAGAGGTTTTAGTATCCGAGCCGATCATAACAAAATCATCTGAAGTAGTTTTAGGAATGTTATCTGTAGAAAACACAATATCTTCCTGATATTCATAACCAAGACTATTCGCATAGTTAATGTGCTTAATGCCTTTGTCCATATCTCCTTTTAGACCATATGTCACACCCAGCTTGTAATGGGCTTCACCATAATTGGGTTTGAGCTTAATAGCTTTTTCAAACCAGGTGATCGCTTTATCAAAATCGCGTTTCTTGGCATACATATTACCCATTCCATAATATGCATATGCATTATTTGGGTCGAGTTGGATCAATTTATTGAGAGTCGATTCGGCTTTTTCAAACTCTCTCATTTCAGTATAAATACGTGCAAGATTGTAATAGCTATCCGTGTAATTAGTTTGAACACTTATTGCCATCTCGTAGTCTTTGATGGCATCATGCAATTGTCCAAGACTCTCATGCGCATTACCAAGATTATTATAAACCTGCGGAAGTTCAGGGTTGATACTTTTTGCTTCTTTGAAGTGCTGGATAGCTGCTTCATGAGCACCCAGAATACTCATAATTATTCCCATATTATTATGAGCTTCAGCATTGTTGGGATTATTCTCGAGAGACCTCTCATAAAAGGTGAGGGCTTCCTGATACCGCTTCAGTTGTTGAGCTTCAATTGCTTTCGCAAAATCTTCGTAAGCTGTCCCTGTCAGGGGTTTATCCGGTATAACATCTTTCTTTGTAAGCTGGGTCTGAGTTTGATGAGCTGTGAGCTTTTCTGCTGGTTCTTTATTTGGTTGTTCAGTTATTTCCTGAGCTGTTTCTCCGGAAAAAATTTCCCGCAACCGGTTCATAATTGTGTCTTCATTGGCTTCAAATTCAGCATTAATATAGTAAACATTGTCTTCCCTGCTTTCTTCAATTATCTCATTCAAAGAAACAAGTGGTTTGAGCATCTCGACATTATGGGTGGAAAGTGTATCATTTCTATCTATTGTATTCCAGAGAGTAGTAAATTTCGCATACGAAAATAATTCTTTTATCAATTGTGATTTCATATCCCCGATAGCTTTGACCTTTGCTTGCTCGCCTGTCATGCTTTCAGGTGCATAAAAAGAGTTCTGTCGCAGATAGGTTTTTGCATTTACTGTAATAGTTATCAAGCAAAAAAAACTAACCAAGAGCACTAGTTTTTTCATAGGAACTATCTCCTTACTTTCATCTTTTTATATAATGATTTTATTTACGAAATTACAAATCGCTGTCAATGAAAATTAACTTATTTTGAATATGAAATCAGGAGCAACGAATTTTGAGTAGCTCTAACGGCATCCCAAAAACAAAAAAATCATTGTTTTTATCCCAACTTGCGAAACCTGTTTTCTCAACCCAATCCATAAGAACATTATCTTCGGGAACGAGTAGTTGGAGTACATTTTTTTGCCTCTCTTGTGCAGCTTTCTTGGCAGACATAAGAAGAGAGTCACGAACTATATCATTTTCTGCTTCTATAAAACTTATCCAGAAGGAATTTGAGTAATACACATTGCAAAACAGAATAAGCCCTTTTAGGATGCCATCCTCAACCCACGCGCCAAACCGCTTTTTAGTATAAAATTCCGCAAGCAACAGCTCGGTCGCATTATATAGCACCCATCCTTTAGATAAAAAATTCTTGCATTTTTTGAGATAGGATGAGGTAAGCATATAGTTTTTGAACTCCATGTAAGAGATATCATTAGTGATATTCGGATGAACTTCAGTCTTTTCATTGCTATCTATTTCAAGATTTTTCAAGGAGCATGTCAGCACTCTTTGGAATCCTGCTCTTTCTGCTGGCGTTATTGATCCATGATTCTTAAAATATGTAGCAAAACGCACTGAAGTGAGATATTGCTTTTGTGAAAGAAGACTTAAATAATATTCTGTGAATATCTTACATACTCCTTTTACGGAGACACCTTGATCTTTTCTTAAGCCCTCCAGCCATACATCGGTGGGAGTAAGATAAGTCATTTTACCAAAGGCAACAAGTGTGTTTTCATCAAAGAGCCCGACAAATTCTCCATATGGATCAGCAATCCATTTATCAAATATTTCCGGAATATAATCATCACCTTCCCAAATATCTTTGGAAATTTGCAACACTCTCTCTTTATGTTCGGGTGTAATTTTTCTTATTTCCATAGTGCTAAAAGCATTTTTTCTTACCAGTATGTCAACGAAATTATTGACGTAAATTATCAAACATTTCTATCTAAAATAAAAGACATAAGGAGTAAACATGAAATCAATAACATCAGATAATGCACCAAAGGCGATCGGACCCTATTCACAGGCAATTCACCACAACGGAATGCTTTTTATTTCCGGGCAACTCGGCGTTCATCCCGAAACTGGTATCTGGGGTGAAACCTTTGCAGAGCAGGCAAAACTTGTATTCGAAAATCTTCAGGCAATTCTTACTGATGCAGGCATGGATTTCGGCAATGTTGTGAAAGTAAGTGTGTTTTTAAAGGACCTTGGACATTTCGAACTGCTCAATGACCTTTATAAAAAGTATTTTGTCCAACCCTATCCGGCGCGGGAAGCATACCAGGTAGCAAAACTTCCAAAGGATGCTGCGGTGGAGATCTCGCTTATTGCGATGAAGTAGCAGGCAGCTACAGCTTTTTACTAAAGCATATAAATACATGAATCCTCCTATCTTATTCTGCCAATATTATTAATGAACATGCACCTAGAAAAATTAATTTGACCAAGGAGGAAAGAAATACTAAAAAAGGCAATAAACATGATTGGGATATTATTAAACGTATAAATGAAATAAACGGGAAAAAATATGAATGAAAATTGTGTAGTCATGAATTATAATTTGAAGACAATTTCAATTATCTTGAGTGGTGTCTTCACACTTCGGGTATTTTTATGATATATAAGTTAAAGAATGATTTTTCAGGTGCTATTTATGTTAAATAATTTGACTGATTTAAAGTATTTACTTTATTTCACACACATGGAATATAATAAATATTTTGGATAAATGGAGCTTTCCAATGAAATCAATAATTATTTTTTGTATTTTTTACTTTTTACTTTTTACTTTCCTGCTTGCGCAGGAAACGTGGATAAAAACCTACCAACCCTTTACCGAATTTTATCCATACCCAGATTGTTTAAATTACTTTCCAGAGGATATTGTAGTCTGTCAGGATAATGCTTTTGCTGTTAATGGATATTATATTTATTCAGATGGGTGGATATATGAACAGTGGGGTTTTCTTATGAAAACCGACGGTGATGGAAACATGCTATGGGCTAAATTGGATTCACTCAGTTTTATGGAAGAAAATAAGTCACTTGCATTTGTTGAAACAAGTGATGATGGGTTTATTTCAGGTATAAGTGGAGGTAATTTAATTAAACGAGATTCAGAAGGAAACAGAGAGTGGGTAATTGATGGAGATTTTGGTATTAATTCAATGTGTAATACTGAAGATGGAAATATTATACTTGGCGGAACACAAAGTCTTAATATAGGACTACGAAAGATTGATGAAGAAGGTGAAACTCTTTGGACAAAAGTTTATCAGATAGATGATGATTATTCAATTTGCAAATCGATAATACAAACAAATGATGGTGGTTATGCTTTAACAGGCTATTTTGATTATCAAGGCAGGCCTGATGCAGACATTTTAGTAATGAAAACAGATGCGAACGGTGATTCCCTGTGGACAAAAACTTATGATGGATATGGACATTGGGATACTGGTAAAAGCATTACAGAAGATACAAATGGCAATATTATGGTAGTCGGTGAATTAGATGACATTAATTATATTACTATAGGATTTCTCTGGTATTTAGATGAAGATGGCAATACAATCTGGACACAGGAAGTTGAAAGCAGTGTTGGCCATTCTCATTTTTCTGTACTTTACATAACAGAGGATAATTTTATAGCATATTGTTACAGTGGTTCAGGTGGAAACAGAGAAACAACAATTTATCAATTTGATAGTAATTATAATATTAACTGGCTATCAGAGTTTGATGCAAATGTGGCAAGAGGTGATAAAACAATTTGTGTATTAACAAATGAGAATTTCATATTTCCATTAATGGATGTTAGTGGAATGTCAAATATAGGTATAGCAAAAACAGATTCCCAGGGACAGGTTTCAATTGACAATGAAATGATTTATTATGAACATTTAAATTTATCAAATTATCCCAATCCATTTAATCTTACAACAACAATTTACTTTGAATTACCAAAAAGATCATTAAATTCTCTAATAGAAATATTTAATGTAAAAGGTCAATTAATACAGCAGCTTCCACTAAATAAAACAATGAAATCAGTTTTATGGAACGGAGCTGATAATAATCGAAATTCAGTTTCATCAGGTATCTATTACTATCGAATTAAAGGTTGTAATTTTGAGTCGCAAACAAAAAAAATGCTATTGCTCAAATAAAAAAAGGAGAAAAAAATGTTAAACAAAAAGAAATCCCGATTATCATGAAAAAAATTATTACTTATTTTAATAGTAATATTTTCAGTTAAACCTGTTTTTGCAGAATACGAAGATAGAGTTCCTGCAACAAAAACTATGAATACTGAAGTATTGAATGCAATCAGGGACGCTTCACATCCCGAACCCTCACATAGTAATTATGATGTAGTGTTAAGAAATTACTGGTGCAATTACATTAATATTCCCTATCCATTAAACAGGGATGATATGCTTGAAAATGAGAGGTATGATGAATTCTTTACAGGAATCTATGCAAAGGAAGCGTTTTGGGGAGCTATCGGTCACGATGCAGAAGATCACGATCCTCCGGAAGATGAGCCAAATGAAATAATCGATCTTGCTAGAAGTCATTTATTAGATTATAATTTTCCCGATTACCTTTCCCTCGAAGCGGTTTTTGCTTATATGAACGGCTCGGACGGTAATTCCGATTCACAGTTCGGTCGTGGTTTATCACTTGGTTCAATCTTATATAATGTAGCTATGATGTGTGATATGTTATGGTATTTTGATGATGGAGATCATCAAGAAGGATTAGCAGCTAAACTGGATAGTCTTGCGGATTATACCTGCAATACAATATTACCGAATTTCACAAATTGGTGTAGTTGGGAACACCTCAACGGTGCAAATCTCCCTACAACAGGCTGGACAAACGGTAAATTACGATTGATTGCAGCACTTGGTTATGCCGGATGTGTACTCAAAGATGTCCCGAATTTTGAAGATAATGCAGAAGATTATTATAATACAGCAAAAGGGCAATTATTTGAATATCTTTATCCCGACACATACAATACTTTTGATGATGACGAAGATGGCGTTATTTCCGGTTATATGGATGCCTGCTTTGGCGATGGTTCGGGTTTATACAAAGAAAGCTTTTCTTATTATAGTTGGTCAATGGAATTTTTAACAACCTTTTTTACAGCAGCAAAAAGATCTGGTTGGGGAGATAATTTTTATGATAATGAAATTATAGTTAAAGCCACCAATGAAAATATAAAATTGCATGGTCCTGATTTTTCTGGAATACCAATAAATGACTGCTGGAGAGGTAAGGATGATGATAGATACAGAACATCTGAAAAATTGTTGGAATTCTATTATCATAATGATAATGCACCTGGATTAAGAGAGGATCTATGCTGGTATTTTAATGCTTTCCGAACAGTTTATAATAATGAGATGCCAATTTTTGATCACAGAAGAGAAGCGACGATTATGTCGTACAATCCGAATAGAAACATACTGGGAGCTGCTGCGATACCAGATTATGTCTCCATTGGATCATACCATGCAAATCCGGAATTTACTGTTATTCGTCCAAAAATGAACAATGCCATAGAATATAATGAGTCCATAGGATTGTATGTATCGCATGAAAATACCTATGCACCAGAACACAATCAGGATGATCAGACAAGCTTTTCATTATTTGCAAATGGTAAATACTTACTAATTGATCCCGGTTACAGAACAGACAGTAGTAATCAATGGTTAAATTCACCTTATGCACATAATTTAATTGTTGTAAATCCTGAATATGATAATGAAACAGATAATTTAATAGTTGATGGTTATTGGTCGGGCACTCCAGGTGGTAATGGAGATATAATTCGTAAACCACCCTACGGTGATATGCTATATTGGCCAGAGACACCCAGTAATCCTTATTACAGAAATTTAAATCCAGCAAATAGATCATATTTTCTAGAAAATAAAAACATATCAACAGCAAAGATTGCAATGAGCTATTGTTTGCCCGAAGGTTATGAATTTGATACCAATTCTGGAATTACCTATAACTCCTATGATGTTGATATTGAAAGAAACTTCTTTATGGTAGATGATTCATATTATATCGTTTATGATAAATTAGTAAATCAATCCGGTGATTTCAATGATTATAGGAATCAACTCCATTTTGCAGAATATGATACTACTTCTGATAATCAAAGTTTAACTTATACTGGAAATGGATTATTTACTTTTCATGATCCAGATTTAGATGATAACATTTATTTGCATGGCACCCTTGGAGCTGCCTGCGATTTTGACACATATATTGATGAAGAACTACCAATGGGGTGGAAATACTCTGGTTATGATATTTTTCACTATCGTCACAGAAGAATAAGGGCAGAGATAAATAATTCTAATTCTAACAATGAACATTTTCTGACAGTTCTTATTCCTTCTGAATCATCTACAAGCCCGATAAGTGACACATTAAGTGGTACTGGTTATTATGCAGTAGAGGTATATGACACGTCGAAATCCCCGACCGAGAAATCCTATTATGCGGTTTCTGACAGCATATTAGATATTTCATTTAATGACATCGATATTAATAGTGATGCAGCATTTGTGGGTTTGACTTATCGTCCGGGTTACCAGGGAAACACGAAGATTACTCAGTTTATCATAGCAGATGGTGATATTCTATTCTATAATGAGAACGATACTCTTCTGGTCGATCCCAATTCATCTATTGAGGAAGTAATTGCAACTTATTCAGGCACGGAACTCAGCGTTATTGTAAAATCCGATGATGACTATCCTCAATATAGGATTCTAAGGCAAGGTGTTGATCCTGATAATTTTTCTTCAATAGGAATTGCTAACGGAGAAAATGGAACGAGCAACATAAAAAATCTCAGCTATGACAGCGATTACTTTTACATAAATTGGTATGATTTTTCGTCCGGATCTGTAAATCTTATTACACCGATTTTAGTACCTTATGGAGATACTTTAGTAATTGGAAATGGAGTAACTGTTAATTGTATGAATTCTGACATAAAGATTGAGATTGAAGGTGAGATAAGTATTGGAGATAGTGTTACATTTACTTCGCCTGATTCTGTTCAATGGGATGGGCTGTATTTATTTAATACCGCTGCTGAGATGCATATGAACAACGTAACATTTGAGAGAGGTAAACTTCACAATGATTCCCGTTCCTTACTGATAAGCAATTCAGAATTTATCAATTCCGGTATTGAACAATCCGGTAGTAGAATAAATGTGTCGGAGACAATATTCAATTCAAGTAACATATTTTGTGAAAGATTGAATAGTTGTGAGTATGAGGGTATGGATGATGTTTATATCACCGGTTGCGAATTCATAAATTTTAGTGATTATTACGCTGTTTCAATTTCGACTTACCCAACATATAACTTGAGTGATAATGAAATTACTAATTGTTTTGCAGGTTTCCGTATTGTTGAAAGTGGTAATCCTAAGATGTGTGCAATTAAAAATAATATTATTAGATGGAACACCAACGGTATAGGTATCTGTATTTATCACTCCTATGCTGATATTTCAGGACACAACCGGATAATTGGAAATTTAGTTGGGATTCTCGGAGCAAAAGAATCATCTATTAAAATTAAGGGAAACATTGATTATCCATATCAAAGAATTAGTGATAATATTTATGAGGAGATTGTTACGGATTATTATAGTTTACCCTATAGAGAAGGTATCAGATTCAATGAGATAGTTGATGATGAATATATTGAAGGCACACGCGATCAATATTTATTTGTTTGTAAAGATGCTGCTGGAGCTCCACGACAATTAAATGTCGAATATAATTACTGGGGAGAAGGATGTTTGAACTGGCAAGAAGGTGATGGTGATAAGCGTTTTTATCCAGCTGAATTATTTGATTATATTCCCGTCTGGGATCCAGGTGTTCCTGAATATCCTGAAGTTTCTCCTCCAGAACAGTTATATGCAGATGCAGATTCCTTGATTCAAATTGAAGAATATGAAACAGCAAAGATAGTTTATAGGAATATAATTCAATTATATCATGACAGCAAGTTTTCTATATTCAGTATGAGAAATCTATTGCCTTTGGAAACTGTCTCAGGACAGGACTTTTCCACACTCAAGGAATATTATCTCACAGAACCGAACTGTAATATTAATGATGAGAGAACAAAATTAAGTCAATATCTTGCAAACTACTGTTCAATAAAAATGGAGCAATATCCTGAAGCGATCAGCTTCTTTGAAGCTATTATTTCTGATCCGGATACTGAATTAGACTCGGTCTATGCAGTTATCGATGCGGGTTATACTTATTTGTTGATGGAAAATGGCGGTAAGTCCGGATACGTAGGAAAGATGGCAGAGTTAAAGCCAAAATCAGAAAAGGAATTTCGAACAATGAGAGATAAGTTATTATCCGAGTTGTTTGATATTAAAGAACCTGAACAGGAAGAACCGAATGTAGAATACGTGTTTGAACTTAAATATAATTATCCTAATCCCTTTAATACTTCAACTACTATTTCCTTCTCACTTCCACCCTCCACACAAAAAGCAGGCCTGAAAATATACAATATCAAAGGTCAACTGGTACGTGAACTCGATGTGGACACGAAATCAGGCATTGGTACTATCTCTTGGGATGGACTCGACGCCTACGGCAAAAAAGTCGGTTCCGGTATCTATTTCTACAAACTCACTGCTGATAAGAAAGAAATCGTTAAAAAAATGGTACTGATGCGGTAATCTTAAACCTCACTTATATATAAATAGAGACGTACTTTTGTGCGTCTCTTTTTTAGTAGATTTAAAGGAATCTTTATTATTCCAAGACTGTAATTATTGACAGAATCTTCGATTTTAAAAAATTTCATAATTAATGAATTTCCTGAAAGATAGCTCTGTCCCAGCACAAAAAAGATGAAACTTTGTCAACGATGAAAATCCATTCTCACCGATCAACGAGCTTCATGAATTTTTCAAAACATGCTGACCAGGCAATAATCTTGAAAGGATATAATGGTCTCGAAACATAAATCGGTCTTAATTGTCGAGGATCAGCATTTGATCCTCTTATATATAAAAAGCATTCTTAAGAAAAAGTTTGGTGTCATTTATACTGCACTGAACGGCGCAGAGGGTCTAAAACTTTATAAAATGCATAAACCTGATATCATCATAACCGATTTACAAATGCCCGTGATGGATGGGCTTGAGATGATACAGCACATTCGTAAACTCGATCCTGATGCTAAAATACTTATTACATCTGCCTATAGCAACACCAATTATATGCTGAAAGCGATCGATCTGGGCGTGAATGGATTTCACATCAAACCAATAGACAGTGACCGATTACTCGAACAGATTGATGCCCTGGTCAAGCAACTCTCTCTTGAGGAAAAAGCTCTTGAGGAAGAAGAAAAATTCCGCGTTCTCAGCTCTGCGGCACGTGATGCCATTGTGATGATGGACATTAATGGAATGACAACTTTCTGGAACAAGGGCGCAGAAAGAATATTTGGATTTACACGGGAAGATGCCATCGGGAAAGAATTGCATAGATTTCTTACACCCGATTATTACTATGAAGACCACATAAAAGCAATGCCCCATTTCAAACGTACGGGAAATGGAAAGTTCATCGGGAAAACTATTGAGCTCAAAGCTCTGAGAAAAGACCGAACTCCAATTACTGTAGAACTCTCTTTGACAAGTGTGAAATTACATAACGAGTGGAATGCAATTGGTATCATGCGTGATATCACAGATCGGATAAAGGCAGAAGAAGAGATCATCAAAGCATATAAAAAAATGGATATTCTCGCTCACACCGATCACCTCACTCAACTGTCAAACCGGCTTGATATGATGGAAAAACTTAATTATGAATGCTCGCGTTTTGAAAGATCCGCCGTACAATTTTCTATCGCAATTGGGGATGTGGACAGTTTTAAAGATGTAAATGATACGTATGGACATCAAGCTGGGGATAAGGTGCTCAACGGAATTGCCAGACTGCTGAAAAGTAATGTACGAAAACAAGATATTGTAGGTAGATGGGGTGGTGAAGAGTTCATTCTTATGTACCCAAAAACAAATTTGCAAGGTGCGATTTTTGTGACAGAAAAAATCAGGAAATCGATAGAGGAAGCAGATTTTGAATATGATGAGAAAAAAATCCATACTACTATTACCTTCGGTGTGGCAACATATGATGAAAAAATGGATATTGATGCCTGCATAAAACTCGCGGACAAAGCACTTTATAAAGGAAAAAAAGACGGAAAAAATTGCGTTGTCGGCTTATTAAAAAACGATGAAAATATTTTATGAAAGGGGATAGAATAAAAATAAATAAAATATTGGTCGTGCTCACTGGTTTTCTACTCTTATTGAACATTCTGCTGGCTGATACGGAAAAAGAAGATTCCCTTTTAGTCGAGATTCCTGACATAGATATTTATGATGAACTCGCGGGTGATTTCCTGGATGTCAATCCTCAATATTTACTCTTTTATGCATATCAAAATTATAATGACTCAAATTTTGAAAATGCAGCTAAATTTTACCTTGCATATCTGTCCTACCAAAATTCCGATGCGAATTCGATCTATAATCTCGCATGCTGTTATGGACTTCTTGGAAAAGACTCTTTGGCAACATCGTACCTAAAGAGATCTTATACAGCCGGGTTTGATGATGTGCAGCACATAAAAGGAGATCCTGATTTTGATGGAGTGAAAGACTCCCCTATCTTCGCAGCACTGATAGACAGCATAAAAAATGTCGAGCAGCAAAAGATAGACGAAAGCGGAAGTGTGTTCTACATTACCGCAACAACATTTCATGAATGCAGAATAAAATTGCCTGAAAATTATGATCCGAATGAGACGTATCCGCTTCTTATCGGATTGCATGGGTATGGTGATAATAACGAAAATTTCATCAAGCTGTACAAGGATTTTCCTGCGAGGAATTTTATATTTGCCGCACCTCAAGCACCATATGAATTTGGGGCGGGTTCCAATATCGACTATAGCTGGATCCCACGAACCGATGATCCGGCAATATTTGATGAGGCAGTTACATTCACAGAAAATTATATAAACAGTGTAGTAACTTATCTCCAGAACCAATTTAACATATCAGAAATTGTGCTTATGGGCTTCTCTCAGGGATGCTGGATCACGTATTATACGGGTATCAAGAATCCTTTACTCTTTAAAGGGCTTCTCTGTTTTGGAGGATATCTGCCTCTTGATCTGCTGGACAACGAAGTCTTAGAAAGTGCAAAAGATCTTCAAATCTACATAGTACACGGTGAAAGTGACAGAAGCATACCTGTCGATGCCGGAATAAATGCAGCTGCTGTTCTACAGGAAATGGGATATGAAGTTGAGCTTTTTATTTTTGACGGTGCCCACGAAATTCCAAAAGAAGGATTGGAAAAAGGTATGATCTGGCTGAATTTCATTAAATAATCAATATAATTTTTGGTGATTAGCTTGAAATCGGACCAAAGTGAATATTGATCAAAAAATGGAACAAATTTTCTTTTCTATAATTGTATCTAAACTCCATTTCTTTAAGATAAGTCAAGAAATGTATTTTAG
>JAVCDK010000038.1 GCA_030765865.1 Candidatus Celaenobacter antarcticus
AATCGGAAACCGTTGTCTCCGTTGATATCAAAATCAATCGGCACTTCCGTACCAGACCAGGGTTCGGTATAAGTATATTTCGCTTTGAGTTGCGTGCTTTCATATCCAATACCACCGTAAAAAGTGACAGGAAGAACAACCAGTCCCCTGCTTGCATGAATATTTACAAACGCACTGTTTACTGTTACAACATCACCCAACTTCAGTTGTTGATATGAACCTTGAATAGAAATCGGAAGTAACGCAGAA
Source organism: Candidatus Celaenobacter antarcticus (assembly GCA_030765865.1). GTDB lineage: Bacteria > Cloacimonadota > Cloacimonadia > JGIOTU-2 > JGIOTU-2 > Celaenobacter > Celaenobacter antarcticus. The sequence continues at coordinate 250 of JAVCDK010000038.1, forward strand.
AGCATGGGGATAAGTTTGCTTACTTGATATTTCACACCACCACCCACAAAGGAGATTTTGCCCATATCTTTAATTTCATAGGGAGGAATATAACGGACTTCTACTTCGAATCCACCGGGCAAACCAAGATGTGCCTGGGGTACTATAAGAGGAACAGCTTTAATATCAACACCACCGGGTAAGAAAAGCTCAGGGTATTCGTCAGAAGTAAAAAAACCACCGTTGTTGCCAAAAACTGTAGCCGAAACCACTTCCGTTTCTTTGTATCGAAGAGTATCTGGATTTTGAGCCAAGAATGTTTTATCATCATCAGGAACAACTGCTAGCATAGCATTAAAAGTCAAGCCAAAACTTAGGGGGCTGGTCTTTGCAGTACTGAACCAGCCGGAATTCAGGTCGCTTCCAAAAGCATTCACAAATGGCTTCATATACTCTTTGCCGTTCACTTCTCCAAAGTTTTTTAAATCATTAATAATATCTCCTTGTGCTATAGATATTATACCGAACAAAATAATCAGAAAAATCGATACTATCTTCTTCATGTGTACCTCCATAAATTTTAATTTGAACACATATTTTTACATTTAAGTGTCAAGAAATTCTGAATTTCTTAATCAGTTTTATTTTCAAAAATTTTCTTTTTCCTACCTTTATTATCATATCATTTTTGACTTCAATATCAGCGCTACTATCAGAAATAGTATTTCCATTAATATGAACAGCACCCTGTTTTATTAATGCTTTTGCTTGATTGCCGGAGTTGCTTAAATTATTATTCCTTAATAAATCAACAATCCAAATCTTTTGTTGTGACATATTTACTGTTGGTATTTCATCGGGAATTTCTTTCCGGGTAAAGACAGTGTTAAAATGATTCTCGGCTTTCTCAGCAGCTTCTTTATTATGATAAAGCTCAACGACCCGGCGAGCCAGGTTTTGTTTGATAAGCTTTGGATTTATCCCTTTTTCGAGTTCTTTTTTCATGGCTGCGATCTCTTCTGGTGATGAAAAGGCGGCATAAAGAAAATAATTTTCGATAAGCTCGTCAGGAATGGACATGATCTTGCCGTATTTATCTTCCGGTGAATCAAAAATTGCGATGTAGTTGCCAAGACTTTTGCTCATTTTTTCCACACCGTCCGTACCGATGAGAATGGGCATCAGCACTGCAACCTGTTCCGGCATATTGAAGTATCTTTGCATATCCCGTCCTGCAAGAATATTGAATTTCTGCTCGGTTGCACCAAGTTCGACATCAGCTTTGATGGCTACGGAATCATACGCCTGCAAAATAGGATACATCAGCTCATGTAAGCCAAAAGGAAGACTCTCTTCATAGCGTCTGCGGAATGTGTCGTGCGCCATGATCTGCGCCATTGTAAATTTTCCGAGTAATGAAATGAATTCAGAAAGCTGCATCGGACCAAACCACTCGCTTTGATAACGAACTTCAGTTTTATCTTTATCAAGCACATGGTAAAGCTGTTCCATATATTTCTCGGCATTTTGTTTTACCTCTTCGGCAGAAAGATGTGGTCTGGACTCGTTCTTACCGGTCGGATCACCAATCTGTGCAGTATAGTCACCGATAACGATCACGCCGACATGTCCAAGGTCCTGAAATCTTCGCATGATCCGGATGGGCACCATATGCCCGATATGAACATCTGAAGCAGTAGGATCGATGCCGTATTTTATCCTGAGTGGAATATTTTTCTTGTGAGAATAATTGAGTTTTTTAATGAGTTCATTTTCGGGAATGATCTCTTCAACTCCCTGCTTAATGATCTCCATTTGCTTTTGTATATCCAAAATTTCTCCCGATTTCATAATCTTATTCATAGGTTTATTCTTGACAACAGATATGCTCCTTTTAAGAGCTGAATCATAAATAATTGGTGCTGAAGAGGGGACTCGAACCCCTAAATCCATAATGGACACTAGGTCCTGAACCTAGCGCGTCTACCACTTCCGCCACTTCAGCACGAGTGAGAAAATTCAGATACTCATGATTGAGCGTCAAGAAAATCACGTTTCGAAAATAATGAAGAATAGATCGGTGACGAGAGATTACTTATGAACAGCAAAGAAATTGAAAAAATATTAGTAGATTCCGGTGCCTTCCTTGAAGGGCATTTCAAACTTACATCAGGTAAGCATAGTAAGTATTATGTCGAAAAAATAAAACTCATCCAGATACCTGAAGATGTAGTAAAGATCGGGAGAGCTTTTGCAAGGAAATGTAACCATCTTGATTTTGATGTCGTCGTAAGTCCCGCCCTTGGTGCAATCGTACTCGGTTATGAAGTTGCAAGGCAGATGGGTAAGAGATTTGTTTTCACTCAGAGAAAAGATGGAAAGATGTCGATCCGCAGCGGATTCGATCTGCAACCCCACGAGAAAGTTCTTATAATCGAAGATGTGACCACAACAGGCGGAAGCGTTTTCGAGGTGATAGATTGTATAAAAGAGAGAAATGTAGATATTGTCGGAGTGGGGCTCGTTGTTGATAGAAGCGGAGGTACGATTGATTTCAGAGTGCCCGTATTTCCCTTATTGACATTGAAGATCGAAGCTTACGAACCTTATGAATGCCCTTTGTGCAAAGAGAATATCCCCATCACAAAACCCGGTTCGGGCGGTAGAAAGTAGGAGAATACATGGAGAATATAGATGCTTTCAAACAGATAATATTGTCCTTTCAATTGCAGGGATTGATTGCTCTCGGGAAGATTGAACATCCATCCTTAAAAAAGTCTGAAATGAAACCGGAAGTAGCCCAATCTTCTATTGAAATGCTGGTAACTCTGAGAGAGAAAACAAAAGGGAATCTGGATAAAGATGAAGAAGCAATTCTCAATGAAGCGATCTCAAATTTGAAGATGCTGTATGTAGGGGAATTGAAAAAGAGCGAATCGAAAGAGGATGATAAATAGAGAATATTTAAGGAGTTTATAAAGTATGAAAATTGTTGAATGTGTTCCAAATTTTAGTGAAGGGCGCGACGAAGCGATAATCAAACAGATCACTGACCAGATCGAGGAAGTCGATGGTGTGGTGCTGCTCGATGTTGATCCCGGTAAAGATACGAATAGAACTGTTGTAACCTTAGTGGGAACTCCCGAAGGTGTCGAGGAAGCTGCGTTCAGAGCAATTAAAAAAGCATCTGAGATAATTGATATGCAGCAGCATTCCGGCGCTCATCCGCGAATGGGAGCAACCGATGTCTGTCCTTTTGTACCTGTAGCAGGTGTTACGACCGAAGACTGCATCGAAATATCTAAAAAGCTTGGAAAAAGAGTTGGAGACGAATTAAAAATTCCCGTGTTTCTTTATGAGCATTCTGCATCAACAAAAGAGAGACAGAACCTTGCAAATATACGGCAGGGAGAATTTGAAGGAATGGCTAAGAAACTTGAAGATCCTCACTGGAAACCCGATTTCGGTCCTGCTAAAATACACAAAAATGCTGGTGCTCTGGCAACCGGTGCTCGTGAATTCCTTATCGCATATAACATAGACCTGAACACCAGAGATACACAAAAAGCAAAGGAGCTTGCACTGACGATCCGTGAAAAGGGGCGCAGGATGCGTGATGAAAATTACCAGCCCGTCAAAGACGATGAGGGAAATCTCATCATGACCCCCGGCATTTTTAATCATGTGAAGGCGATCGGTTGGTATATCCCGGAATATGGACAGGCACAAATTTCAATAAATCTTACCAATTACAAAATTGCACCTCCCCATCTTGTGTTCGACAAAGTTCGCGAGATTGCATTTGAAAAAGGATTGGTCGTCACAGGCAGCGAGCTTGTGGGACTGATCCCTCTTGAAGCAATGCTAAACGCAGGAAGATATTTTCTGGAAAAACAGGGCTCATCTTATGCGGTGTCTGATAAAGAGCTGGTTCATACTGCTATTGTTTCTCTCGGATTGAATGACATTTCAGAATTCGATCCAAACGAAAAGATAATCGAGTATAAAATTGCAAAGCATAATTTATTGGTAAATTTCACCGTAAAAGATTTTGTTGATGAACTTGCATCTGATTCTCCTGCACCTGGTGGAGGAAGCGTTGCTGCGTTGTGCGGTAGTCTTGCCGCAGGTTTGACTGCAATGGTCGGCAATCTCACAACTGGAAAATATAAATTTAAAAACTCTGAAGAGAGAATCGCTTACAAAGAAAATGAAGCACGAATGTTCACAATGGCGTGGGAAGCACAGCAGATGAAGAAGCAGCTTATTGAAGCGATCGATAAAGATACCGAAGCATTCAATAATTATATGGCTGCAATGAAGCTTCCAAAGAAGACTGAAGAAGATAAGATAAGAAGATCAGAAGCAATTCAAAAAGCGATAAAGGATGCCACCCTGGTTCCGTTACACACGATGAAGTTGTGCTGGGAAGTCATTGTCCTGGCTGAGACTGCAGCAAAATATGGAAATCAAAATGCACTTTCCGATGCAGGCGTTTCTGCAATAACAGCTCTTACCGGCTTGAAAAGTGCGTATTTCAATGTGCTCATAAACCTGCCCGGCGTAAAAGATAAAAAGTTCCAAAATAAAACCCGCGAAGAAGCAGAAAAAATCCTTAAGCAATCCGTTGAATTAACAGACAAAATTGAAAAAAACGTTTTAGAGAAATTATAAAATCTCTTATGGAAATTTGGATGCACATGAATGAATAATTTGTGTGCATCTTTTTTATTATGAAATATATCGGAGCGCATGTAAGTGCTAGCAAGGGTGTGCAGAATGCCCCGCTTAATGCTCATGAAATTGGAGCAAAAGCTTTTGCTATGTTCACAAAGAATCAAAGGCAATGGCACGCAAAACCGCTTGAATACCAGGTTATTGCAAATTTCAAAGAAAATTGCTCCAAACATGGATTTTCATCAAAATATATTATGCCACATGACAGCTATCTGATAAATCTCGGTCATCCGCAAAAAGATGCTCTTGAAAAATCCCGTGCTGCTTTTCTCGATGAAGTTGAACGGTGTGAATTATTGGGGTTGGATTACCTGAACTTTCATCCCGGCAACGCATTGAATACAATTACTTCCAAAGAATGCCTTGAAATTATTGCAGAATCAATCAACATCACGATTGAGAAAACCCGGAATCTGATACTCGCGATAGAAACAACAGCTGGAATGGGTTCGAGTGTGGGTTCTTCTTTCAAAGAACTTGCACAGATTATCGAGAAAATTCAGAATAAATCCAGAGTTGGCGTGTGCATCGATACATGCCATATTTTCGCAGCAGGATACGATATCAGCACTAAAATGAAATATGAAGATACAATGAAGCGGTTCGAAGATGAGATTGGTATTGATTATCTTAAGGGAGCTCATCTCAATGATTCAAAAAAAGAATGTGGCAGCAGAATTGATAGACATGCTCCTATTGGTAAAGGTTTCATCGGCATAGATGGTTTCAGGTATATCATGAATGATGAAAGATTTGATGATATACCTCTCATTCTGGAAACACCCGATAGAGAAAATTGGAAAAACGAAATAAAATTTCTCTATGGCCTCATTGAATAGAGAAGGAGGTTCAATGAATAAAAATATCGCAGTATTTGGAGCCGGACTTGTCGGTCATGAGATCGTGAGAGATCTGGCAAAAGATGAAAAATATCATATTACTGTTTTTGACAAGGACGCAAGCAAACTCACTCAGTTTGAAGGCATAGACAAATTAGAAGTTCGGCATGTAGACCTTGTAATAGAAACGGATTTTACCGAATTATTAAAAGGGGTTGATCTTGCAATTTCGGCAGTACCCGGTTTCATGGGATTTGAAACACTGTTGAAAATTATCAAGACAGGAACAAATGTAGTTGATATTGCCTTTTTTCCAGAGGATCCTTTTCCCCTCAATGAGTTTGCAAAAGAGCAAAATGTGACAGCAGTAATAGACTGCGGAGTCGCTCCCGGTCTATGCAATATCATATTGGGCTATCAAAATGCCCAAATGGATGATATAACAAGATATGAATGTTTTGTAGGTGGATTGCCAAAAGTTCGAAAAATGCCTTTCCAGTACAAAGCGGGATTTTCCCCGATAGATGTGCTGGAGGAGTATATACGACCTGCACGCTTTATCGAGTTTGATAAAGAAATCATAAAACCTGCTCTTTCTGATATAGAACATATCGAGGTGCCTGGAGTTGGGACACTGGAAGCGTTTAATACGGATGGGCTTCGAACTTTGTTGAGAACCGTTCAAATCCCATTTATGAAAGAAAAAACATTAAGATATCCCGGGCATGCCCAGATCATGAAAGTACTGCGGGACAATGATTTCCTGAGCTACAAGGAGATGGATGTGAATGGCAAAAAGATCAAGCCGATAGAGATGACATCAAAGCTGCTTTTCAAGAACTGGCAATTTGCCCAAGGCGAAGAAGATATTACCTTTATGAGAGTTATCATTGATGCCAAAAAGGGCAATTCGAATTATTCATTCACCTATGATCTGCTAGATTCTTATGATAAGAAAACAGGCACGACTTCCATGGCACGAACTACCGGTTACACATGTACGGCTGTTGCCCGGCTTCTGCTCCAAGAGAAAAAACTACCAAAGGGTATATGCCCTCCGGAATATATCGGAATGGATGAGAGCAACTACAACTTTATAATAAATAAATTGGCAGAAAGAAATGTCGTTTTACATAAAAAGGAAATCGTATAGGAGGTAAGCATGGCAGCGTTTGAGGTATTATTGCTGGTTTTCGGCATTGTGCTCCTGCTGTATTGTTTCTATGCTTTGACATCAGGCAGGTTGCGTATTAAGCGCCCGAGAAAGTGGAAAGAAAATCTAAAAGAGTTCAAAAGAGAAAAATTACCATTCATATATTATTTTATGATACTGGTATGTTTTCTTATCGGAATCATTTTAATAATGATCGCACTAATATAGGGAGATTCGAATATGAACAATAAAATTTTACTTGGTGTGAAGTTGGGTAATATTCAGCTCGTTGAATTGAAGGTTGTACAATTGGGACTTGAATGTTGCGAATAAAAAAACAGTTGACATTAATCTTAAGGGGTCACAAAAATACGTATCGTAAAACAGTGAGTTGATTGGGTCGTTAAATAGCGAGTCGTAAAACGACGACCTGAAAAGAGGTTTGATGGAAAATCCTTTTAAATACGGAGAAATTGTTTCGGGAGAAAATTTCTGTAACAGGGAAAAAGAATTAAAAGAAATCAAGAGGGCAATTGTCAACGGATATTCTTTTTGGATGTATTCTCCTCGAAGGTTCGGTAAATCTTCACTAATTTTGAAAGCATTTGATGAACTGGATGATAAGAATATTATCACGATATATTTCGATATGTATAAGCTCGAAACATTGGATAATTTTGCCAGAGAGTATTCTGCCTTATTAGCAAAAGAACTTTTCAATTGGAAAACAGGAATAAAGAAATTAACCCAGAAAATCGGAAAATTATTTAACAATCTTTATCCGAAAATTTCATTTGATTCTTATGGAAATCCGTCAGTCTCTCTCGAAATTCAGAATATAGAAGATCATGCCGATATTGAAACTATTCTAAATATTCCCGATAAAGTCGCTGAAAAAAAAGATATCCAAATATGTATTGCTTTTGATGAATTTCAGGAAGTTCAAAGAATAAAACCTTTTCTGATCAATTGGATGCGTTCTCTTTTCCAATTCCATAAGAAAGTGTCATACATTTTTTTAGGAAGCAAACAATCTCTTATGGAGTTTATATTTACGGATATGAATTCACCATTTTATGAGTTCGGTTTCAAAATGCCGATTTATCCGATATCAAATAGTGATCTGACATCTTATATCAAAAACAGGTTCAGAAAAACAAAGCTGAAAATCAGCAATAATACAATCTCAAATATTTTGGAAAGATCAAGAAGTCACCCGCATTTCACGCAATATTTTGCGGCTGTGATCTGGGAAATGATACTGGAGGGTTTTGATAATAAAAACATCGCTTTTAATACTTTATGGATGAAAAGGATTATTGATAGTCAGTCCTTTATTTTTGAGAATATATATGACCAATTAAGTTTAAATCAAAGAAAAACTCTAATTGCAATATCAAATTTAAAATATGAAAAACTATTTTCAGGAGAATATCGAAAAAAGTATGATCTGCCTGAAACATCTTCGTTAACTTCAACTATAAATAGTTTAATAAAAAAGAATTTGGTTCAAAAGGCAAAAGGGAGTTATGAAATCATAAATCCTGTTTTTGAGGAGTGGATAAAATTATTGCATACAGAGTATTAAATAAGAGTTGCAAATAATCCCCAATGGCAAAATAGTAAAAATCGAATTGGAAAATTAATAAAAAATTTAATAAAGCTAAAAGGATATGAATGAAAAGAAAGAAACCTGAAGAAAATGATCAATGGTTGTTTGATGTTTGTATTATTATAGAATGAGAGGAATAATATGAAAGATAAAATTTTACTTAGTTTGAAGTTACTACTGGTCATTCTGTTCGTTGTTGTTGGTTCAATTATTTCTGTGCGATTGTGGTCAGGAAAAGGAGAGAAACTCGCAAAGCCAGCCGAACTCATTATCAAAAGCAATATGACCATTGCAGAAATCGGGAAAGCGAATGATATTGAGAATATCGTACTTAAGAAAGCATTTGGACTTCAGACAAAAGAAGAACTGAAAAGGAATTTCTCAGAATTCTCACTCACGCAGGAAGAAGCGATAAGCAGGATAAACAAATTTATGGCGCTGCAAGCAGAAGATGCTTCTAAGAATTGGATGAAAATTGTCATCAAGTTCGGTCTCTGGGTTGCTTTCCTGATCTTCATGTTTGTGATGGTGAAAAAGAAAAAAGTCAAAACTACAAACAGGAAATGGTTCTATTTCATCGCAGTGATGATATTCGGCGTAATCCTCAGCGCAGATCCCTCACCGATGGGAACTATAAAAGATAATTTCACACTCTTTGGCGCTTACCATGTCCTTTTCCCGCCAAGGTTGGTCGCTCTCGCACTCATGCTGCTCATGGTAATTCTCGCGAATAAATTCATCTGCTCGTGGGGATGCCAGCTTGGCACCTTGCAGGATCTTATCTTCAGGATAAACAAAGATAATAAAGGAAAGCCGGTTGTTCCACAGATTAAAATTCCATTCATTATAACCAATACAATACGAATTATATTTTTCATCATATTTGCCGCAATTGCCCTGATCTGGGCTTTTGATATTATTGAACCCGTCGACCTTTTTAAAATATTCAAGCCGGCAACACTCGGCATTATTGGAATTATTTTTGCAGCGATTATTTTCAGTTTATCATTGGTCGTATATCGTCCATGGTGCCATTTATTTTGCCCGTTCGGACTGATTGGCTGGATCGCAGAAAAGATCAGTCTGAACAATATTAAGGTTGATTATGATAAATGTATTGCATGCGGAACGTGTATAAAAAAATGTCCCTCAACTGTGATGGAAGCAATCATAAAGCATAAGAAAACGATCCCCGATTGTTTTTCGTGCGCGTCCTGCATAGAGAGTTGCCCTGTCGATGCGATCAGTTTCAACAGCGGGAAACGTGCAAATCCGCCGAAAGAGATTTTAGAGAAACTAGGGGAGAAAGGTTAAGTGTGGAGTGTTCCGCCTTCATTACATTACGCCGCGATAAAAGGTTGAAAGGCTAGAAGGTTAGAAAAACCAAAATAAAAAAAGGGGAGAAAGCTCGTAAGAACTTTCTCCCGACTTTCCTTGAGCGGAAAGAGAAGATGTATCTGATTGGGTTTTGGGGTCCAATCAATAATACATCAAGGAGGGAATTATGAGGACTTTAATATAAGGTTATTATGATAAATGATGTCAAGAAAATGATATAACGGGTTGCGGGTTGCAAGAATTACATTACAGCGTGACGAAGAAGGGACCAACCCGGAAGCTGATCCCATGAGTATCAATCTCAGATTCTTCATGCTCATTGAGTTAACTGAGATTGAACAAAAGAACACCATAATTATATGGTAAATTTATAGAATACAATGTTATAAAAATGTCAAGAAATATGCTGGGATAAGAAAGAATTGACAAAAAGGTGAAGAAATTAAATAAATGTTTCAACATTGAGGTGAATACTGTTTTTACAAATGAAAATGAGCGGAAATAGATGTGGAAGTAATAAAATGAATAAAAAAATAGAAGAAAAATGACGAATAATCTAAAAGCGAAATCCCCGACATATGTCGTAGACACCACGAATTTGGCTGAGTTCACGACATTAATGGCGGGGATACAACCGTTATGCACAACCCAAAAACAGAGTACTAAATGAATCTTGAATCTGAAATATTAAGCTTAATAGAATCTAAAATAGAAGGTGATTACTGGGATTTTAAGCAAGAACCCCACGATAATAAAGCTTCTCTTCTGCATGATATTCTTTGCATGTCGAATAGCCTTCACCGCGGAAATAGATTCTTAATTTACGGAGTATCAGACCCCAAAGTGGGAACCGAAGTAATTGGATTAACTAGAGAGCAGAACGGTCGGAAGACACAAGTCAAGTTCATAGATTTCTTGAGGACTAAACCATTTGCAGGTGATTGCCGTCCAGAAATAGAGCTACATACATTAGAGATTTATGGTAAAGAGATTGATGTTTTAATAATATTTGATAATCCGTTAAAACCATATTATTTAACAGAGGACTACAGAGATAAAGATAAAAATGTAAAAGTTAATTCTATCTATACACGAACAAATGATACAAATACACCAATTGATAAATCTGCAGATGTTGGAGTCATAGAAAAAATGTGGATACAAAGGTTTGGGCTTGACTTATCTCCATTAGAACGAATGAAATTATTATTGCTTCAACCGAAAGAATGGTTTAAAGACATTGGGAATAAAACATATGCCTACCATCTAGATTTTCCTGAATTCAGGATAGAATTTTCCGAGGTTCATGAGTTTTGGGAAGTTTTTAGTTTCTTTTTTACAAATGAAAAATCATACTTAGGAACTGCTACTTGCAAATATCACTCAACAACACTTTTTGAGCTCGAGTATATGTATTGTGACGAGATGAGAATAGAATTATCTGTTCCTAAAACTGCATATGTCAAGTTGAAGAATTCTGAAAATTGGTTTTATTATTACAATCTTGAGGAATTAGACGGAATATTCCTGTATTTTATGACAAACGGATTGACGCATTTGCATTCAAGAAGTCCTGCATTCCCTTTTGTTTTGTTTAACAATAAAGTGCAGATGAAAAAATTCATAGAATACCTTGAAGCAAATGAGAATAATTTGAATAAAATAAAGCCAGACTTTTATGCAGAACATGCAAAAGACAGAATGAAAAAACAGGATAAAAATTCAGTTATTGACCCTCTATTTATTGATAGGGTAATACAGTTGAACAAAAAATGGGCAGGGCATAACAATGTATAAAAATAATAGCCGAGATAGTAGTAAATTAAGGTATTGTAGCACGCTTCAACTTTATTGTAACTTGAAAGGGATGAAGCCCGCAATCGGCTACTATTCTTATACTAAACGTTATGTAAAAAAAGGAAAAAAGAAAAGAATAATTATGAAAAATTGTACGAAGTACATATACACGCAAAAATTGGGAGTATCCCCGAAATTTTTGGTAGATTTATTGGTGATATCACCGAACATGTTCGGGGATACATTCATTAGCAGAAATATAGTAAATAGCTAAATAAAAGATTAATGTTTTGAAAAAAAGGGATAATGTAATGCGTAGATTTATAAAAATCGTACTTTGTATTTTATGTATATTGTTGTTAACTTCAACGGTATATGGGAAAAAGAAGAAAATTAATGCTTCTGATAAATTGATCATTCATTTCTCAAGAGAAGGATTTTATCCTCTAACATCTTGGCAGTATGCACATGGTTGTAAAGAGGAAACTAAATATGAGGATTACCTATGGTATGAATTCAATGATTGGTTTTTTGAGGGAACCATCTGGGAGACACAGATTGTTTTAAAAACTAAGGAACCAGGAAATTATGATTTGATTATAAAACCTTTTTTTAACATCAATGTTATTAAAAGTGGAAAAAATTGGAAATATTCTTGGGATATTACATTGGATATATATAACTTTTCTGACACTAAATTATTTACTATAAAGCGTAATATTACAAAATATTTCGATCGTCATTATGGACCAGGAGATCTAATAGCTAAATATATGAGAGATGATTCTCAAATAACTTCAATTGAAAATGAATTTATTGCACATCCCCTATTTATGCTTGCAACCTTTTGGAAAAATGAAAATTCTAAACTGTCATCAAAAAATAATAAAAACTCATCAATAATCTGGAATGGATACTCCTGCGAAAATAATAATAGTTCAATTCAAGACCCCTTTTCTAAAATCAGAGAAAATATCCAAAAACAAATTGATGAATACTTAACACCAAGAAATCCTGTTGATATTAACTCGAGAATTCCAAATATAGTGAGTAAACCTATACTTCCTGATTTACCAAAATTAGTGAAAGGACAATTTGAAACAATAACTATGTTTGATGAACGTGTTAGAAAAGCAATGGATGAAAGACAAATTCAAATGGATGAAAGACAAATTCAAATTGTTGAACTTCAAGAAAAATATCGAATTGATGTTGAAAACCGGAACAAAATAATTGAAAATTTACAAATAGAATACAGCAATGATTTGGAAAAAATTAAGAATGAACAAAAATTAAAAAAAGACATACTTACCCAGAAAATTAACGAATTTACTCAAAAATCATTTTTCGAAGTAATGGGCTTTCCTTTACTAGAAAATCCTGTTTATGATTCAGAGACTGAGATCATGTATGTTGATTTAAAAGCTTCAAATGCTGACTATCAGAAGAAAATTGCATTGAATTTACCCCTTTCAGAAGCAGAAACATTTTATAATAATGTAAAAGCAGAATACGCAATGCCAATAGTAATATATTCAATTGAAGAAAATTCTATTAATCTAAATCAAATAAAAATCTACTCTAATGAAAAATTTTACTCGGCTACTTTGACTGATGAAGATTTTGAACCAGAAATATTTGAAATAGCGTTAGAAGATAAAAAAGTAGAATTTGATTCTGAGCAGCAAATATACTTAGAATTACAAAACCCCAACCTTATAGATACTTATCGAGTAAGTGCAATCCAATATGGAGAGAACCCTGAATCAAAAGGAATAGAATATGATGATGATTTAACTCCCATTATTGATAAATTAGAGAGAAAACCTGAAGATTCAAGAAATTGGCTTTTCATTATTGCAGTGGAAAATTATGATGAAACAGATCCTGTGATCTTTTCTAAAAACAGTGCTGTGCTTTTTAAAAAAACTGCTCAGAAAGTATTCGGAATAAAAGATAGAAATACTTATGCATTAATAGAAAATGATGCAACAAGTGGAAAAATCAAAGATAAACTACAACGTTTATTTGATAATGTCAAAGAAGGAGATGTAATTTATTTCTATTATAGCGGTCATGGTGTTCCAGTGCCACAAACTGAAGACTCTTTTATCTTACCTAAAGATAAAATTGTGGATTATATTTCAAAGGAATCCGAATTCAATTTATCTAACATTTATAAGAATCTCTCAGATTCAAAAGCTGAAAAAGTATTTGTATTTATTGATGCTTGTTTTAGTGGTAAAACTGATAATGTCCCAATTTTTAAGGGTGTTGCTCCCGGTCTAATCAAAACTAAGAAAATTCAGTTTAATAAAGACAAAATGGCAATAATTACAGCTGGCAAAGACAATCAATTCTCAAATAGTTTTGATGAAAAGGGTCATAGAATGTTTAGTTATTATCTCATAAAAAGTTTGGCAGAGAGAGGAGACATTGAAATAAATTTGCTATATAAAGATATTAGTGTTAAGGTTCATGACACATCTTTTGAAAAAGGTGATACTTATATTCAGGAACCACAGATTTATGGTAATAAAAAATTGAAACTGTGAAATTGGGGTAATCAATGAAACAAACTTTAATTTTTGTAATTTTAATTTTCTCTTTCAGCTTATTGTTCGCTTCACAACCAGATTGGTATCGTAAATTATCTCAGAAAGATTTTGAGATCATCGGTTATGGTAGCAGTAAAGACCTCGAAGAAGCAAGATCTATGGCTAAAAAAGAAATTGCAAATTCAATTCAAGCTCAAATAATTTCTGAAAACATTTTTGAAACTTCCGAAATTAATAGCGTCGTGAGCGAGAAAGCAAACCTGTATTTAGCAGCAAAAACTGATGTTGTTTTAAGTGATCTGAAAACTATCAAAGAAGAACAAAAGAAAAAGGTTTGGTATGTAGCCCTATGTTATGACAACCTTCCAATTGAGAAGAAATTTGCCCAGAAAGTATCATTATCAAAGCATAAATCAGAAAATCAGAATAAATATTTTATTAAATCACCCTTAATACAATCAATCAATGAAGAATTGAATTGTATTTTGGACATCAAATTAAAAAGAAAGAATAAGATTTGGTATTTGGCTTATGGAAATGTTATGCTACCATTATGCCCTGATGAATTTGAGAAATTATTTATTAGCTATGAATCAGAAAATATTTCAATAATTCCATCTAAATCTTCAGTTCTTACAGAAGGCGATGTTTTTTCTTTTTCAATTGAATCAAAAAAGAATGGTTATTTGTCTATAATTAATGTATATGAAGACGGCGAATGTTTTATCATAACTTCTAATCAACCAGTGATGACTAATCAACTTATCAGTATTCCCGATAAATCTTCCGATAATGAATTAATTGCAGGATTGTTTACTGAAAAACAACCAACTTACGACTTATACGTAGCTCTATTTGATAACAAAGAAATTAACCTCAGTAGATTACAAACTGCAGGGAGCAAAATTGAAAAAGAAGAATGGCATTATAAATTTAATGAAGTTTTAGAGATGATGAATGAATACGAATTTTGCACTGTTTTAATAAGAACAAGACCAAAAATGTGATTATGCCAACAAGCGTGACCACGCGAAAAAATGCTTGGTGCAAGCCAAACATTATATGAAGAAATTGAAAAGATATGTTTTAGTTGTTTGTATGATTTTGATGGGTTGTAGGTGTGTGAGAGCTGATAATCTAAAAGTGCATTTTATTGATGTGAGGTAAGGGGACGCGATATTGGTGCAGTATGAGGGAGAGAATTATTTGATCGACTCGGGGCGGAATTTGAGCTCGGATAAGCTGATAAATATGTAGCCACTATTCGATTTCCTCCGAGGTTTTTTTAAAAAAGCACGGAATCAAAATCGAATTCGTGCTTTTATTTATGTTTGGGGGTTAAGAGATTTACATTATTCCAAGAAACTGCTGAATTGCAGGTGAAAACGCAACGATCAAACCTGCAAAAACAATACTTACCATGCTCATCAGTTTAATTAAAATATTAATAGAAGGACCGGCAGTATCTTTGAACGGATCTCCGACAGTATCACCAACTACACATGCCTTGTGAATTTCCGAACCCTTGCCGCCGTAGTGTCCGATTTCGACATATTTTTTTGCATTATCCCATGCGCCGCCCGAGTTATTCATCATAACTGCAAGAGTAAAACCGGTTGTCAGTCCTCCGACGAGGAGTCCCATCACTCCGGCAACACCAAGAATTAGACCAACAACAATAGGAGTGAGAATGCCTAGAATTGCTGGGGCAACCATTTCTTTCTGAGCCCCTTTAGTTGAAATGGATACGCACTTTGCATATTCAGGTTCGGCCGTGCCTTCCATAATGCCGGGAATTTCTTTAAATTGTCTACGAACTTCAGCAACCATATCACCCGCCGCACGACCAACCGCCTTGAGCGTCATCGCTGCAAAGACAAAGGTTACCATGGCACCAATAAATATGCCTATGAGCGCTTTGGGGTTCATAAGTGTAATATTATAATAATCAACAAAATTGGCAATAGAGGCAGTACTCAGGTCAACGCCTGCGATCATCGTTTTTCCTGCGAATTCCAAACCCTTTCGAACTTCTTCTAAATAAGCTGCAAGAAGTGCCATTGCAGTAAGCGCAGCAGAACCGATTGCAAATCCTTTTCCTGTTGCAGCAGTTGTATTTCCGACTGAGTCGAGGGCATCGGTGCGTTCCCGTACCTCTTTTGGAAGTTTGGACATCTCGGCATTTCCACCGGCATTGTCCGCTATAGGACCAAAGGCGTCCATCGCGAGGGTGACACCGAGTGTAGAAAGCATGCCGACAGCACCAAAACCGATTCCGTACAATCCCATTTCCGGAATGCTGAAACCCTTACTCACTGCAAATGCAGAAAGAATGGCAATGGCAATTATGATAACTGGAGCACCTGTGGATTTCATCCCAACTGCAAGTCCGTCTATTATCACAGTTGCAGGTCCGTATTCCGCCTGTTTTACTATTCCTCGGGTTGCTTTAAAGCTATAAGATGTTGAGCGTTCAGTAAAAACTCCGATCAGAATACCCGCAAGCAATCCTATTACCATAGCAAAAAATACGCCAAGTGAATATTCAGGAGGAAGCATCCATTTGGTGACAAAGAATGCAACAATTGCAATGAGGATCGAGCTGCCATACACTCCTTTATTCAGTGCGGACATAAGGTCTTTTGTGGTGGCATCTTCTTTTGTTGAAACCAGGTAAATGCCAAGTATTGAGAGGAATGCACCGATGCCGGCAAGGATCATAGGGGTTGTAACGAAACGGATAGCAATGCCCTGCAATGCTGGTATTTTTATAGAGATTTGTGTGAACGCAGCCATGCCGAGTGCGGCAGTAGCTAATATAGAACCACAATAAGATTCATACAGATCTGCACCCATACCTGCGACATCACCGACGTTATCACCTACATTATCTGCGATAGTGGCAGGATTACGAGGATCGTCTTCAGGAATACCAGCTTCTATTTTGCCAACTAGGTCGGCTCCCACATCAGCAGCTTTAGTATAAATACCTCCGCCGAGACGGGCAAAAAGCGCCTGTGTTGAAGCACCCATTCCGAAACTCAGCATGATCACGGTTATTGTATGAAGATCAACCTTGAAGAGATTCAGCACAAAGAACCATGTAGAGATGTCGATCAGTGCAAGTCCGACAACTACGAGCCCCATCACACCACCGGCACGGAACGCGATAGTCAAACCCTTATTAAGACTTTGACGCGCACCCTGAGCGGTTCTGTTTGAGGCAAGGGTTGCTGTGTTCATTCCGATCCATCCTGCAAGTCCACTGAAAAATCCACCGGTCAAAAACGCCCATGGAATAAGCGGGTGGAGCACTTTCAGCACCCATGCCATGATATTAAATACAATGAATGCACCAATGAAGAATTTTCCCACACCTTTATATTGCTGCTTGAGATATGCGAATGCTCCTTCGCGCACATACTTGGCGATTTTCTGCATCTGTTCATTACCCGGGTCTTCTTTCTTTACACTCTTATAAAGAACGAAAGAGAATATGAGGGCAATGATAGCACCAGCGGGAGCTACAATCCATAACAAGGGGATATTCATAGAGGATCCTCCTGAAATTAATGTTAATATGGCGACAGATTTCTAACCCCATTTAGCTTTGTCAAGGATTGGAAGTCGATAACATACACACCCTCAAAATATTTTAATTACATGACACTTTTTGATAAGATGTCGATGAATTATCAAGAAAAGTGGAAGCACTTTTGTAACACAAGACTCCGATCTTGCGAAGATATTCGACATCCATCTTCATTTCATTACGTCGTGACAGGTCCTTCTTCATTTCATTTCAGTCTTCTCCGCCAGCTGGCGGATACACCCAGACAAGACGCCGTGACAGGTCGGAATGTTGATCTACTCCCACACCTCTAAACCAAGTCCCAGTTTACCAGGGCATAATTTAATGTAGATAAACACAAGGGGAATTAAGATATTTATACGCTATATTGGTGTGTCTTTATATTCAAATTTAAAGATATTTTGTGTCATAAAAGAAAAATGTAATTTTAAAATGCTATTGATTTTTAAATAAAAAAATCTTTCTCAGAAAAACTTGACACGTTAACAAATACCAAATGTTTTACCGACCAAATAATTTAATTCGAAAATTAATTTATTATATGATCAGACCTAAACGCTTGAGTGAGAAAGGACAGAAATGGTCGTTTCAAAATCCGATCTAATTAAATTTTTCGATACAGTACAATCTGAATTTGATATTTTTGTTCCCTATCAAACTGAGAGGGAAAAGGACGATCTCGTATTCAAGCAATATGATTCTGAAAAGGAATTTGTGCTCGATAAATACCGTACTATTGATCCAGTGCGAACTCTATTTTATTTGCCTTCAGAAAGTGTGCTTCCCCCTTCTGCAAAAACTAATAAAAGAATTATTGCAGGTGTGAAAAACTGTGATCTTCTCGGGCTTGCTGTTCTGGACGATGCACTTCTCAATGATAATTTTGTAGAGCCAAATTACAAAATCTGGAGAGATAGTTCCTATATCATAAGCTGCGATTGTACAGATGCATTGCAGACATGTCATTGTGTTTTGCTTGATAATAATCCATATCCAAATAATGACACAGAAGGCGATGCATTATTTGATCTAAATGTTTCTCCAGTTGAAGATAAATTCATTATTGAGGTTGGCAGCAAGAAGGGAGAAGAACTTCTTGAGAAGATCAAGGAAGTTTGTACGCTTACAGAAGTCACTAATAATGATAAAGAAATTCGCGAAGCAAATCATGCTGAGGTTCTCAAAAAAGTCCGTGATATAAATTCTGATTTTACACAGGACAGACATTATGATGTCATCACAGAGAACAAGGAAGCTTCTGTATGGAAAGAGTTCTGCAATGAATGTGTGCAGTGCGGCGCATGTACAAATATTTGCCCGACGTGTTACTGCCTAATTCTTAATGATGAAAGCACGAAAGAAGAATTCCGCAAGGTTCGTTCGTGGGATTCCTGTCAGCTTGTAGGATATGCAGAAGTTGCCGGCGGAGGAACTCCCCGCGAGCACAGATGGGAAACCTTCAGAAACCGCTATCAGTGCAAATACAATTTCATGAAATTCAATTTCGATAAATTAGGATGCACAGGATGTGGGCGTTGTATTTCCGCCTGTCCTGCTGAAATCGATTTACGAGAAGTTATTCAAAGTTTACAGGAGGTTTAGGTTGCCAGACAAAAACCCCTACGAAGTATTAAAAGCAGATGTCCTTGATGTCATCGAAGAATCTCCAACGATCAAATCTTTCTATCTTAAACCCGAAAGCCCCTTTGAGTTTGCCACAGGTCAGTTTATTGAGCTCTCATTACCAGGAATTGGTGAGGCGCCATTCACTCCATCATCATCTCATTATGAAACGGAAAAAATGTGGGTGACCATCATGAATGCCGGATTTGTGACAAATGAAATTCACAAAGTTCAAAAAGGTGATGTCATGGGTATTCGCGGACCCTATGGAAAGGGTTATCCTCTTGATAAGTTCAATGGAAAAGATGTCCTTCTTCTTGGTGGTGGTGTAGGACTTGCGCCTCTTCGGTGCCTGCTCCAAACCATGATCCATGATGCCAAAGATTACAAAAGTATCACTGTATGCTTTGGTGCAAGAACTCCTGCGGATATGATCTACCAGGATCAGATCGATGACTGGAAGAGTGTTGGCGGAGTTCGTCATCTCTGTACAGTCGACAAATGCTCTGAAGGTGACAAATGGCATGGAAAGACAGGCGTGGTCACAGTTCTGTTGGATGACGTCATTATTGATCCCAAAGATGCTATCGCAATTGTTTGTGGACCTCCTATCATGATGAAGTTTGGAACTTTCTCTTTGATTGATAAAGGTTTCAAGCCGGAGAATATTTATCTCTCAATGGAGAAAAAGATGTACTGCGGATTTGGCCAGTGCAGGCATTGCGTGATTGGTAAATATTATGCCTGCAAAGATGGTCCCGTGTTCACCTATGAACAGATCAAAGACGAAGAAAAGATCTGGGATTAATTATTTTCGTGAGAGGATTTTAAATGTTAGAAAAGGAAGTTGAAAAGAGATTTGGGTTGAAAAACTTTTTATATCTCTTTTTCTTTTTGATTGTTATATGGCTTGCCCTTACCACAACATTTCAATGGCAAGAACTTATTGTCGGTATTTTCATCAGTTTGGTTCTCGCATTATTTTTAAATAAGAACTATATTGAATTAGGACTTCCTTCTTTAACCATAAAAAAAGTCGCATTTATTATTGTATATATATTTGTCCTTTTTACAGAAATAATAAAAGCTAATTTTGATGTAGCATATAGGGTAATTCATCCAAAGATGCCGATAAAACCAGGAATTGTAATCATCAAGACAGAATTGAAGCAGGATATTGCCAAAATGATTCTGGCAAATTCGATTACTTTGACTCCTGGCACATTTACGCTGGACATTAAAGGGGACAAGCTTCTTATACATTGGATATATGTCCGTTCCGAAGGTATAGAAGAGTCTACAAAAAATATTGGTGAACGATTTGAAAAATATTTAAAGGTGATATTTGCATGAAGGATTTATTATGTGTAAAAAAGAGATATTGATTATAGGCGGAAGTGCAGCAGGTATTACTGCCGCTATTACTGCAAGAAGATATTATTCGGACGCTAGGATTACTATCATTCGTAAAGAAAAGGAAGTCTTAATTCCTTGTGGTATTCCATATATTTTTGGAACTCTTGGGTCGGCAGAGGAAGATATTATTGCTGATACTGTGCTATCAAAAAATAATATAGAGCTGATTATAGACGAAGTCATTTCTATAAATAAAGGCAACAGAATTGTTAAAACTGCTGATGGGAAAACTCTTAAATATGATAAAATGATTTTAGCAACAGGGTCTTCGCCATCTATACCACCGATACCTGGCAGTGATATTGAGAATGTATTTCCTATAAAGAAAGAAATAAATTATATAAAGAAAATTCTAAGTAGAGTAAATGTGTCAAAGAATGTGTTAATAATCGGCGGCGGATTTATTGGTCTTGAGTTTGCTGATGAATTAAACAAAAAGAAGAATTTAAATGTTACAGTAATAGAACTTCTCCCATATTGTCTTCTTTTGGCCTGTGACGATGAATTTTGTAAAAAAGTAGAAAAAGCACTTATAGATAGAGGTATTAATCTATTAACTGAAAGAAAATCAAAAGCAATTTTAGGAGATAAAAAAGTAGAAGCTGTAGAATTAGAAAATGGTCAAAGAATCAATGCGGATTTAGTAATTTTGTGTACTGGGATTCATCCAAATATTAATTTAGCATTAAATGCTGGTTTAATGGTAGATCGAAGAAAGGGTATAGTGGTTAATGATTTCATGATGACAAGTGATAATAATATTTTTGCTGCAGGTGATTGTACTCAAAAAAGATGTTATCTTAGCGGGGCACCGATTGTAATGGGATTAGCATCTATAGGTTCTACTCAAGCCAGGATAGCAGGAGCGAACTTATTTGGAGTCCGCCGAAGAATGGAATGTGCTGTTGGCATATTTTCTACACGTTTTGGTGAACTTGCGGTAGGTTCTGCCGGATTGACCCAGAGAGCTGCAGAAGGTAATAATATCGATGTGATAATAAGCCAGGCGATTGCACCAGATAAACATCCGGGTTATCTTCCTGAGACTTGTGAGACCGGTGTAAAATTGATTTTTGAAAGGGATACAGGTTTACTTATAGGTGGACAGGTTTATGGTGGCGCATCAGTTGGAGAATTAATCAATTTTATAGGTTCTCTTATCCAAACTAAAAAAAGGGCAGATGAAATATGTACTTTCCAAATAGGCACTCACCCTTTATTAACCGCTTCCCCGATGGCATATCAGATTATTAATGCATCTCAAGTTGCTTTAACAGATTTGAGAAAAGTGAGGTTATAATGGATTCAACATTGCTTGTTTTTATGGTAATTATAGGAATAGGCATTTTTCTAAGTTTTTTGCGTATGTTAATTGGTCCTACTGCATCTGATAGAGCTGTTGCAGTTGATACTATTACCACAACTGTAGTTGCTTTACTGGTTCTATTAGGTTTTGTTTTCAAAAGATATGTTTACCTCGATGTTTCACTGGTATATTCTTTATTGGCTTTTGTTGGACTAGTCGCTATTGCAAGATTTCTGGAAAAGGGGATTTAAATGGAATTATTTGGTGTGATAATTACAGGAATTGGTGTAATGTTTTTATTTCTTGGAAATCTTGGCATTCTGCGACTACCTGATGTTTACAATCGGATTCAAGCAGGGACAAAATGCACAACTCTGGGTGCTGTTCTCACTATTATGGGTGTTGGGATAATGCAGCCAGCCTGGCTCTGGAAATGTCTGCTTATTGCATTATTTGTTTTGGTGACAAATCCCATTTCCAGCCATGCAATAGCCAGGGGTTCCCATAAAAGTGGAGTTCCTCTATGTGATAGAAGCGTTGTGGATAAGTCGGAAGAATTTGAGGAATATAAGGAGGAAAAATGATAATTGTGGTTTCTTTGTTGATAATCTTAATGCTAATTTCCGCAATTGCAGCACTTATTTATAAGGATTTGATTAGTGCAGTGATTGCTGCTTGTATGGTCAGTTTAATAGCAGCAGTACTATTCTATTTTCTTCAAGCGCCTGATGTAGCGATGGCTGAAGCATCTATTGGAGCAGCATTGGTCACTGCTATATTTGTTATAGCAATCCGAAGAACAAGAAGGCATGAAGAATGAGAAAAATTATCGGTATTATCTTATTAATTATTATTTGTTGGGGAATTATTTTAGCCCTACATAAAATCCCTTTTGGAATACCAAAAACAAAAGTTGGCGAATATTATATAGATAAAGGAAGGGAAGAAACGGGAGCTGCAAATATTGTTACGTCAGTAGTAGTTAATTATCGTGGATTTGATACACTGGGCGAAGTTACAATACTTTTTTTGGCAGCAATTGGATTGGGAGCTGTTTTGTCGAACTTCAAGGAAAAAGGAAAAAGGAAAATTGAACTGGCCAGTTTAATACTGAAAACAGGTTGTCGTTTCTTATTTCCTTTAATACTTCTTTTTGGTGCGTATATTTTTATTCATGGACATCTTACTCCTGGGGGCGGCTTCCAGGGGGGAGCTATTATTGCGTCCGCTTTCCTTCTCGTTTATCTTGGTTGCCGTGGAAGGATATTCAATGAAGTTGGTTGTAAAATTACTGAATCCCTAAGCGGTTTGGTTTTTATCGTGATGGGATTAATTGGTTTGACAGTTGGGGGACACTATTTTCTATCCAATTTCATGCTGACAGGTCAGATAAATACTTTATTCAGTGCAGGCATAATACCAATAATTTATATCGCAATCGGACTGAAAGTCGGTTCGGAATTGACGGGGGTTATTGATAATTTAATGGAGAAAAGTTAATGGATTTTTTATCTAATTATATTTATTACATTGGTGCTTTCGGACTTATATTTATTGGTCTTTTTATTATACTGGTAAAGCATAACCTGATCAAAGTAATAATAGGAATAGGCATTCTTGATACGGGGGTAAATCTATTTATCGTTGCTGTGGGTTATATAAGCAAAGGAACTGCTCCTATATTTTCCAAATCCGGTCTCGATGCTAAGAATATGGTTGATCCGGTTCCTCAGGCTTTGGTGCTGACATCTATTGTAATCGGAGTTGCGATATTAGCTCTTGCTCTTTCTTTAGCAATAAGATTATATCAGCATTACGGAACACTTGATCTTCGTAAGATAAAGGAGCAAAGATGGTAAATCCTGTTCTGTTAATTGTTGTACCGCTTGTACTTGCTTTTGCATTACCCTTGGTGGGTTTGATCTCAAAAAAGAATATCAAATATATTCCGGTTCTTGCTTTTCTTTTTAATTTTGTTATTTCATTACTATTAATACCTAAAGTTCTGCATCAAGCCATCATTGTAAAAATCGGTGGTTTTCTTCCTCCCTTTGGGATCAATCTGTTCGTAGGACCTGTTGGCATTTTATTTTCTACTTTGATTGCATTAGCGGGATTATTAGTTTCCATTTACGCTTTATCATATATTAAAGAGGGTTCGAAAGAAAAATACCATATCCTTTATCTTCTACTATTAACCGGAGCAACAGGTGTAGTTCTTACAGGAGATATGTTTAATCTTTTTGTTTTTTTTGAAATTCTCTGCATTTCATCTTATGCCCTTGTGGCCTATCTCGGGAACAAAGCGGGAATTGAATCTTCAATAAAATATCTTATTCAGGGTTCGGTTGGTTCCAGTCTCCTTTTGTTGGGTATAGGTTTACTTTACGGACAATTAGGTACTCTTAATATGGCAGACATTGCTAACCAAATTCATTCTTCAAGTTCACCATCGATATTTGTTCCAATGGTACTTATGATAACAGGTTTAGGAGTTGAAGCAGCAATATTTCCACTTAATGCCTGGCTGCCTGATGCACACTCTTCTGCTCCTTCATCCATTAGTGCGATTCTTTCCGGTATTGCTATTGAAGTGGGGCTTTATGCTGTAATTAGAATTATATTCACAATATTTAATGCATCAAGTTTCTTGATGTTTTTCATTTTCTTAGGTGTATTAACACTTCTAATCGGTGAGATGTCTGCATTCAGTCAGAAGAATATAAAAAGAATGCTGGCTTATTCAAGTATTGGCCAAATTGGTTTAATCATGTTTGCAGTTTCGCTTAATACACAATACGGAGTAAGTGCCGGACTTTTCCAGATGATAAGTCATACTCTCGGCAAAGGGTTATTGTTTTTGGCAGCAGGATATATGATCTATCGCAGCGGTTCTATGGATATTTCTTCTTTTGAAGGTATAGGTAAAAAAATGCCTTATACATCATTGGCTTTTACAATTGGTACTTTTTCTATTATAGGATTACCGCCGTTTATTGGATTCGCAAGTAAATTTATGGTTATAAAAGCGGCTCTTGCAAAAGAAGGGATAATATTTACCGTTCTTATAGGACTTGCTCTTATAGGAACTATTATTGAAAGTGCGTATTTTTTCAGAGTTGTGCAGGTGATTTATTTTAAGAAAGGAAATGGAAATCAGGTAAGGAAAGAAGCTCCTATCACTGGATTAATTCCAATGTTTATATTTGCACTCTTGATAATATTTATCGGAGTTTATCCAAATTTTATAATCAAGATTTTAAATTCAGCGGCTTCAGAGCTTCTTAATCGAATAGACTACATAAGGAGTGTTTTAGGATGACTTTGGAACTTTTACTTATAGTTGCTTTTGGCGGTGCATTTCTTACATATTTTTTAGGCAAGATTTCCTCTAGTCTTAGGAATGGTTTTGCAGTACTCAATGCATTAGCATTAGTGGTTATGACTGCTTTTTTATACGGTCAAACTGTGGAGAAAAATCTCCATTTCGGATTTTTAGGTATGCCATTTGTCCTGAGAATAAATATGCTCTCATGGTTCTTTGCTATTACAATTGTTGGTATTGGTCTATTATCAATTATTTATTCTCTTAAATATATAGAAAATGGGAAAAAGTTGGATTTTTATTATTTTACGACATTACTTATTAATGCCAGTATGTTGGGAACTGTAATTTGTGGTGATTTAATATCATTTTATATGTTCTGGGAGATAATGAGTTGGAGCACTTATCTGTTAATAAGTTACAAGGGGGGGGACAAGGCACTTTTTGCTGGAATAAAATATATAATTATGTCAATTATTGGATCACTTGCGATGCTTGTTGGTATTATTAGTTTATATACTCATTTTGGGACTCTGGAGATATCAACCTTAGCTATCCAGATACAAGGTGCTTCCCTAAATTATATTCTCTTCATTTTAATTATGTTCTCTACGGCTTTTATAATTATTAATGCGTTTTGGCCCCTCCATATCTGGCTTCCTGATGCACATGCAGAAGCTGTATCCCCATTTTCATCAATACTTTCTGCGGTATTAGTAAGAAAAGGTATGTATGGACTCTATCTGTTTATGTATGTTATATTGGGATTAAATATTCTGAATAGATTAAAATTCGGTTTCATAAGTTTTACTGGAGTATTTTGCTGGATAGGAGCTATTACCATAGTATTTGCAGCATTAACTGCTTTATTACAAAATGATTCTAAGAGAATTCTTGCATGGAGTACTGTCGGACAAGGTGGTTATATGATTTTAGGGGTTGCTTTTGTAACTCCTTTGGGAATGGCAGGTGGTACATTTCATATTCTAAATCACTGTATTTATATAGCCTTACTTTTTTTTGTCGCTGGAGCCATTGAATACCGAACCGGAGGTATTAGAGACTTAAATTCACTTGGTGGTTTGATTAAAAAGATGCCTGTAACTTTTATAGGAGGTTTAGTCGGCATATTTGGTTTAATTGGCTTGCCGTTGACTAATGGTTTCGTTTCAAAATGGTTAATATATAAAACATTAATACTTGGAAATCGTCCATTTTTAGCTTTCGCTGCATTTCTGGGTACATGGGGTACTGTTTTATATGGATACAAATTTATTCATAATATATTTTTAGGACAGTTACCCGAAAAGTATAAAAATATTAAAGAAGTTCCTTTTACGATGCGAATACCAATAATTATATTAACAATATTGGTTTTTTTATTTGGCATACTTCCTGGTATTCCTCTAAAAGTAATTAATGCTATTGGTATTTCTTTAGGTTTTGAATCATTAGATGTTACATTATGGGGGATTGCTTCAGAAACTGGTACATTGAATACTATAAATATTTTTGCTGCAATACTAATCGTTGGAATAATCATTTGGTTAATTTTTAAAGCAGGTAGAAAAGCTCCCAAAGTTGACCAATATGATAATTATGCTGCTGGTTCAGCTATCCCCAAAAATAAATATAACTACACAGTTGATTATTATTATCCCTTTACTAAAATGATTTCTCCTTACCTCAAGGATATTTTTGATCTATTTTACACGAAGATTGCAAACACAGTACAGAAACTCTGCAATAGCACAAGAAAAATTTACACTGGATATGTTGGTAGTTATGTAATGTATATCGTTCTGTTTTTGGCTATACTGATTTTAGTACAATTAAAATGGGGTGTATTCTAATGCAAATTTCGGAATTTATTCTATCACCACTTTTAGCTTTGATTATTGGTATATTCTTTTTAGGTTTAGCAAGAAAGATAATGGCAAGAATACATTGGCGTTATGGTCCTCCCATTACTCAACCAGTTATAGATATTATCAGGATGTTCAGTCAAAAAGCAATAAGTCATGGATCAATATTCAATTTTGGATTAATTTTTTCGTTAACAGGATCTATTGTTGTCATCTTATTTCTTCCAATCGGGAAAATGTGTCCATTAAGTTCTGGGGGTTTATTGGTAATATTGTATCTTATGCTTTTAGCTCCTTTAGGAATAGCACTAAGCAGTGGTGAAGCAGCTAATCCTAATTCCAGTATCGGAGTATCAAGAAAATTTCTTCTGGCTCTGGGATATGAGGTTCCGTTTCTGCTTATTCTTCTTGCAGTTATGGCACATTATCATACTATTTCATTAATTGAAATAGTGAGAATACAAGCAAATACAGGATGGTCTTTTGGTTCTTTACCTTTGGTATTATCTGGGATTGCTTATTTTTTGATACTTCCAGCTATATTAGGTATGAGACCTTTTGAAATTTCGGGCGCAGCTCAGGAAATTTCTTCAGGTCCAAAGGTAGAATTTGGCGGAAAATTTTTAGCTTTTTCTACAATACAACATGCCTTACATGAATTTATTGGTATTTCGCTTTTTGTAAATCTATTTCTTGGAGGTTGGGATTTGTTTGGGATTTTAGAACCCATCTCAAATACAATATGGGGTATTATTTTGGGGATAATCATTTTCTTAATAAAAATGGTAATAATATTTATTATAGAACTTTTTATAAATGCAGTGTTTCCCCGCTTCAGAATTGAGCAAGCAATGAAATATTTATGGAAATGGCCTACATTATTATCTTTTATCGGGCTTCTTATAGTAGTTTTATTTAATTAACAATTAAAGGTAATTTATATGGATAGAAATAAAATTAGTAAATGGTTGAAAAATCCCGGTAAAATGGCACACAAATATTCATTTCATGTTGTATATTTTTGTACGGGATGTGGAATTATTGAAATCCCACCTTCTATCACTGCAAGATGGGATGCAGAACGATTTGGTATAATACCCGTAGCTACACCCAGACAGGCAAACCTGTTTTTAATTACAGGATATGTTTCAACAAAAACATTAAAAGCAATCATAAGAACTTACGAGCAAATGCCTGACCCTAAATATACGGTTGCATTAGGTTCCTGTCCCATAAATGGTGGAATGTACTATGATTCCTATAATACTATCACAAGCTTGGATAAGTACATTCCTGTAGATGGTTATATCGCAGGCTGTATGCCACGCCCGGAAGCAATATTTATTGGAGTTACTCATTTATGGAAGTTGATCGATATGGATAAAGCTGACGGATATAAAAGATACAGAGAAGATTATGTGCATTACCGTGCAAACCAGGAACAACTTTTTGGTGAGTTGGAATGGCCTCCATTATTCATAAAGGAAATAGTAAAATGACTGATTTAAAGCAAATGCTTTTATCCGGGTTTGACGATATTAATATCAATATTCCTGAAGATAACAGAATGGTTGTAAGTACAAAAAAAGAAAGTGTATTATCAATATTAATCTATCTGAAAAAATTTGGATATAACCATTTTGCACTTGTTTCTTGTAATGATTGGATTGATGATAACGAGTTTGAATTAATCTATATAGTTTCTGCTTATCAAAAAAATGACGAACAATATCAAGATATTGAAAAAAGTAGTATCATAGTAAAAACAAGAATTTCCCGAGAAAAGGCAAAGTTTATAACAATCATAGATATTTTTGAAAATGCAGAACCTTATGAACGAGAAATCCATGAAATGTTCGGAATAAATTTTGAAGGACATCCACGATTAACACCGCTAATGCTTGAAAGAAATTACAAGATTCCCCCTTTCAGAAAAGATTTTGATACAAATAAATATGTAGAAAACACTTTTGGAAAAATTCCTTCTATTAAAGAAAGGAAAGAAGGAAATAAATGAGAGAACTTGAATTATATTTTGGACCTCAGCATCTCGGAATGGTGGGGAACTTTAGCATAACACTCAAAGTGGAAGGTGATAGAATAATAAAAGCAAGTGCGAACCCGGGATATTTACACCGTGGATTTGAAAAACTGATGGAACAGAGAACCTGGATACAAAACTTCCCATTAGTATGCCGAATAAATGTTGTGGAACCTGATCACATGGAATTGATTTATTCCATGGGTGTGGAAAAATTGGCAGGGATTGAAGTTCCGAAAAAAGGTAAATATATCAGAAGTATCTACTGTGAGATGGCTCGAGTTGCATCACATTTATTTGGAGCATGGGCTTATGCTAATATGCTTGGCTTTGACACTGTTGCGAATTGGGCAATGTATCATAGGGATCTTCTGCTGGATATGTTCGAAGAACTTACCGGTGCAAGAGTTTATCATATTTACATACGTCCCGGTGGAGTAAGACGGGATTTTCCAGATGGATTTACTGATAGATTAGTAAAAACATTACACAAAATCGGCGGGAAAGTACCAGATTATAATGCTCTTTTTTTTGAAAATAGATTGTTTAAAGAAAGAGCAGAAGGAATCGGAGTTGTTACACGTGAAGAAGCAATTCGTATGGGTGCTGTAGGGCATACCATAAAAGCAATTGGAATGGAGTATGACATTAGAAAAATAGAGCCCTACGCTGCATATGATCAGGTGGATTTTAATATTCCAACCAGAACTGGCGGAGATGCTTATTCTCGGCTTTTAGCAATCCGAGATGATATGATCGAAAGTGTTCATATGATATTCAAGCTTATAGATAAAATGCCCACTAATGGTGAGGTTTGTACTAAAACCCCAAATCCGTTCAAATGGAAAGTACCAGCCGGAGAAGCTTATGTAAGATGTGAATCATCCCGTGGTGAATTGGGACTTTACATGGTGAGTAATGGGGGAGATAAACCTTATAGAGTTCATTTTAATACACCATCGTATAATCACGGTCTTACGGTTTTGGAAAAAGCGCTTGAAGGTGAAAGCATTGCTGATGTAGGCAATATTATGATTAGTTTGTATGTAGTACCTCCAGAAATAGATCGATAATAAAAAAATGGAATGATATATGAATAAGACAAATTTTTTAAATCCTTTTAAGGCAATAAAATATCTTTTTGAAAAACCAAAAACACTAAGATACCCGTTTGAAACAAAAGAGATTGCTGACAGATATAGAGGATTTCATAAAAATGACTGGGATAAATGTACCGGATGCGGAAATTGCGCTGATATATGTCCTAATAAAGCTATCATTATGGTTAAAATTGATGAACTGATAGCAAAACCGGAAGAAGGCATGAAAGATGAAAGGCCTCAATTAGATTATGGAAGGTGCTGTTTCTGTGGTTTGTGCGTTGATATTTGTCCACCCGGATCCCTATCTCTCACTAAAGATTTTTTTCATATTCATTTTGATACAGATACTTTTAAATTTATTCCAAAAGATGAAAAAAATAATAAAGAAATTTTTAAATCTGAGGATGATTATTCCATTTTTAATGCAAGCCTTTCTCACCGAAAAGAGAATTATGGAGGATTCTCCCCTGATATACGTTATGCTTTGTTTGAACCTGATAGAATAGAAATGCCTGAGATAGAACCTGATGAGCGTAAATTATCTTTTATTGAGCAGGTGATTGGATATGATAAAGATCAGGCCAGAGAAGAAGCAGGGCGATGTTTGGAATGTAAACTTTGTGAAGAAGCTTGTCCTGCTCATCTTAAAATATCAGATTATATTGATGCAATATATCGCGAAGAACCAAAAGAATCACTTGAGAAAATATTTGAGGATAATCCAATTCCTTCAATCTGCGGAAGAATATGTATGGCACATTGTGAAGATGCCTGTTCATTACATATAAGAGGAGATTCACTTGCTATCAGATGGATTAAAAGATATGCTGCTGATACTATTAAAAATTTCAAAGAAGAACTTGAGATACATCCAGGCAAACCTACAGGAAAGAAAATTGGTATCATAGGTGCCGGTCCAAGTGGCTTGTCATTGGCATACTTTCTACGGCTTCAAGGTCATGAAGTTGTTGTTTATGATGAATTAACTGGTGGCGGGGGAGCAATCAGAATAGGTCCACCAGCATATAGACTTCCTCTTGAGGCAATTGATAAAGATGTTAATTATATAAAATCTTTGGGAGTTGAGTTTAATTTTAATACTAAAGTAGGAAGAGATGTAAAATTTGAAGATATATTTAAGAGTAATGATGCTGTCTTCATTGGAATTGGAAACACAATAAGTTTTTCTACAAGAGTTCCAAATTCAGATAAATGCATATTTGCTCTTGATTTTCTAAAAGATAATAAAATTGGCGAAATGAGGAAAGTTGATAAAAATGTTATAGTCATTGGTGGTGGAAATGTAGCAATGGATGTGGCAAGAGAAACTACAAGACTTCAGCATATTCAATATCCAGGACAAGAAGTAGTAACTAAAACAGTCTCATTAGAAGATTGGGATGAATTGCCGGCTACGGATTTGGAAATAAAAGAAGCAAAAGAAGAAGGTATTAAATTTAATCCAGCTTGGGGTCCAAAAGAAGTTGTACTTGATGATAAAGGAAACATTTCTGGACTTTTATGTAAGAAAGTGAAGTCAGTGTTTGACGAAGATGGAAAATTTTCTCCTACTTTTTACGAAGAAAAGGAAAAATTTTTAGAAGGTGGTATGATAATCGAAGCAATTGGGCAAAGACCTGATTTTTCATTTCTTCCTGATGAACTGAATAAAAAACTGGAATTCACAGAAAGAAGGAAAGTAAAAGTAGATGAAAATGGGATGACAACTATCCCCAAAATCTTTGCCGGAGGCGATATAGTTAACATTAATTTAGATGCAGTTACAGCAATTGCAGATGCAAAAATCGCCGCAGAGGGCATAAATAAATATTTTAACAAAAATCAATAACATCAAAAGGAGTTATTATGCTAAAATTGTTAAAAGCAAAAGATATCATGATGAAGGAAGTAATAACTATTGGACCAGATATTCTATTAAAAAAAGCAATAAAAAAATTACTTGAGAATGAAATTAGTAGTATGCCTGTAGTAGATGACACAGGGGAAATGGTAGGTATTATTTCTTGTGTAGATATTCTTAATTTAGCATTCGATGGTTATCTCAGTAATACAAAAGTTGAAATGGTTATGACAAAGAATGTTGTTTATTTTAAACCTGACACAAATGTAGAGGAAATTGCTTTTGCTATTTCTAAAAACCATTTCCATAGAATACCAATTGTTAAGGATGGTAGAATAGTAGGAATTGTTTCGCGAAGAGATATTATTAAAAGTGTGCTTTCGTTTATATGAAAATTGAATTAATTATTAAAATCTCAATTGAGACACATAACATATATTGATGAAAAATGAAAATAAAATTTGCGAAAAAGAATAGCCACGAGATCATACCAAGAGAGTTTATCCTAAGTATTGTCAGTGTTAGCTTGTGGCATAATTACGAAGGAAAGACAGTATCATGAAAAGATTATTTGTAGATATACCTAAGCTTCTAAAAGAAGAAAGTCTCGAATGCATTGATTGTGAATATCTGTATCACGAAGGGGCTAATCGCGGTGTATTTTCTATTGTAGAAATCGCAGAATTCGGTGCTTATTGCCGCCAGTGCAAGGAATCTTTCTGCATCGAAGCGTGCCCCAATGACGCACTTGAGCATAGCAAGACCAACATGATATTGCGTCATAATATGCGCTGCGTTGGTTGTAAAAGCTGTATACTTGCATGCCCTTTTGGTACGATCTTTCCAGAGGTTATTAACTATATTTCTCAAAAATGTGATTTCTGTTTAAATCAATTGGAAATTGATCCAAACTATGTTCCGCTTTGTGTAAAAACTGCACCAAATGAGACTTTGAAAATGGTCGATATAGATAAAGATGATCCTGAAAATAATATTTATCTTGTCGGCAGCAGAATGGCAGTAAAGACACATCATTGGCGCAACAAAGTCGGGAAAAATAAATAGTGTAGGATGGCAAGGTTCAGGAGATAATATGCTAAAATATTTGTTCTATTTGCTCGTGTTCCCGGGTTTTCTGTTTGCATCTGTATTCGGTCTTATCGTAGGATGGATAGAGAGAAAGGTCAGCGCACGAGTACAATTCCGTGTTGGTCCTCCATTTTTTCAGAATTTTTATGATGTATTCAAGCTGTGGGGAAAAGAGATCATTCTTATAAGGAGTACACCCTATTTCATATTTGTCATTGCACCGATCATTGCCTTTGCAACAGTAGTTATGACCTCTACGATCGTGGGTGTGGCTTTTTTCTACCGAGTCGGCATCGGGGGAGATCTGATTTTCATAGTATATCTCATGGTCATATACTCCGTCGCGCTGATACTTGGAGCATCCTCGACCGGTAATGTATATTGCAGCATCGGCGCCGGAAGAGAAATGAAAATGCTCATTGCCGACGAACTGGCTTTCATACTGGTTATTTTTGTCCCGATCATTCGGGCAGGATATAAGATCGATCTTACACAAATTTTGGCATATCAAAGCGACAATGGCATGATCGTTGGAACTGCATCAGGTATTATTGCATTCATTGTCGGGATACTCTGCCTTCAAGCGAAAATGGGTATGGTGCCCTTTGATATTGCGGAAGCAGAAACTGAAATTGTCGGAGGTCCGCTCATGGAGTATTCCGGTCCATTGCTTGCATTCTGGAAACTGGCGCATTATATGATGTATGTTTTTCTGCCAATGCTACTTGTGATCCTTTTCTGTGGCGGCATGAGCTTTGCATCCTTTGGCACGATCATGGCAGGGATAGGAAAGTATCTACTTATTGTTGTGCTTATGATACTGATAAGAAATACAAATCCCCGTGTGCGTATTGATTCTGCAATTAATTTCTTCTGGAAATGGGCAAGCCCCCTTGCTCTTATCGCCGTAATTCTGGCAATCATAGGAGTGTAAATTATGGCTTTTTATAATAAAATTATTAAGAAATCAATCTGGGTTTTCCATGTAAGTGCAAGCCCTTGTAACAACTGCGATATAGAAATTCTCGATCTGATCACACCCGGATATGATGTGGAGCGCTTCGGTATCAAACTGGTCGGCTCAGTCCGGCATGCTGATGTACTTCTTGTGACTGGCATAGTATCTTATAAAGTTGCACCCCGTATCAAACAGTTGTACGAACAAGCTGCCAAACCTATTTTTGTAATCGGTATCGGGACGTGCACAGCAGGTGGCGCAACCTTCAAAACAAGTTATAATAAAGCAGGAGTCCCACTTGATAAAGTTATTCCTGTAAATGCCTATGTGACGGGATGCCCTCCCAAACCAGAAGCTATGATCGACGGCGTATTAAAATTGTTAGGAACATTAAAATGAGCGATAAAGGCACAGAATTTTTTGAAAAATTTCAAGATAAAATAACGAGAGTTATTAAGAAGCCAAGAAGAAATTATTTCAATGTAAAGAACGAGGACATTTGGGAGATTGCAGATTATCTCTTCAATACAATGGGCTGCCGCCTCTCTGTCTGCACTGCTACTGAGGTGTATGACGGGCTCGAAGTTCTTTACCATTTCTCTGATGATACAACTGGAATTTATTATAATCCACGTGTGAAAACCAGTCTTGAAAATCCTGAAATAAATTCAATAACACCACTGATCGAAGGTGCAAACTGGATCGAAAGAGAAATGTACGATCTTTTTGGTATTAAGTTCAAAGGACATCCCGATTTGAAAAAATTGCTGACCATCAACAATCCGCATTTTAGTGAGGATGACCATCCAATGCGTTTTAATCGCAACAGAACAAAAGAGAAGTAACAGGTTTATGCAGAGGAGCATGTAATGAGTAAATGCAGAATTCCTTTAGGTCCTTTTCATCCTTTGTTGGAAGAAGCGGAATTCTTTGATATAAAAGTCGAAGGTGAAAAAGTCGTTGATATTGAGATGGAAACCGGTTGGATGCATAGAGGTCATGAGAAAATCTCGGAAACCAAGTCATATACGCAGTCAATCTTCTTGGTGGAGCGTATTTGCGGGATTTGTTCGACTTCGCATCCCTTTGCCGCAACCCATGCGATGGAAGATATAGATAATGTAGAAATACCTGAACGGGCACAATATATACGAATTTTTATCGGAGAGATGGAAAGAATTCACAGCCATCTTCTCTGGCTCGGTCTTGCGGGACATTTTATAGGATATGACACTCTCTGGATGTGGGCATGGAGATACCGCGAACCGGTTCTTCAAATTTTTGAAAAGGTATCGGGCAACAGAAATCATTATGCAATGTTCCGTGTCGGTGGAGTAAGCAGAGATTTCGATAATGCATTAATCCCCGAAATTCATCCTACACTCGATATGATTGAAAAGAAAATGCTCATGATCGCCGGTGCCGCTAAAGATGATCCTGTTTTGCGTTCACGCCTTAAAGGAGTTGGTGTCCTGACAAAAGAAGATGCAATAAATTACTGCGCAACTGGTCCTACTGCCCGTGCATCCGGTGTGGATATTGATGTGCGACGTGATGACGGTCTGGAGTATGATCTAATAAATCTTGATGTTATAGTATTGCCTAATGGCGATGTATATGATAAGCTTGTTTTACGTGTACTGGAAATTATTGAATCGGTAAAAATTGCACGGCAATGTCTTGATGCATTCCCGAAAGTTGGAGGAGAATATCTTAATAAGGTAAAACACATTTCTCCTGGTGAAGGAATAGGACGTTATGAAGCTCCTCGCGGTGAAGTGTTTCATTATATTCGCAGTGATGGTTCGAACCGTCCTCTTCGTCATAAAGTGCGTGCTCCCAGTTTTTCAAACATCCCAACTTACAAAGCATCCTGTGTAGGCATTCCACTTGCTGACGCACTTATCACTCTTGCTGCTGTCGATCCTTGCTATTGCTGTACAGAGCGCAGTATTCGTGTTGTCGATAAAAATAACAAAAAATTAGAACATAATCTATTAACCATGTCTCGTGAGAAAACTGCACATATTAAGAAAGTAGTTGCCGGCAGCGAGAAAACACCCATCGATAGAATTTTTGAAGATTAGGATTTCAAGAAGAAAGGGTACATAAATGTGGAATAATTATCTATTTTTGCTTGTCGTTATCCCGATAATTGCAACCATTATTAATCTTTTTGTACCAAAGATTATAAAGAAGCTTATCACTCTTGCAGCTGTGATATGGTCGCTCGTGCTGAGCATCAAAGTGTTCAGCGCAACTACATTGAGCTTTTCCTTATTTGGCTCAACGATTTTCCAGACTGATACATTATCAAAGTTCATTTTGCTTTTTATAAACATTTTGAGCACGATCATATTGATTTACTGTCTTAAAAATGTAAAAAAGGAATATGAAGGAAATTTCTTCTTACTTTTCGCACTGACTGTCAGTTTCTGCAATGGCGTTGCCCTGAGTTCCAATATGATCGCTTTCCTTATTTTCTGGGGACTTTCCGGTTTGCTTGTGTATCTATTCGGTATTTTGAATGCTCCGAGAAGTGCAGAAAGTTCACGAAAAGCATTTATCGTCCTTGGAACATCAGACGTGCTTCTTCTTTTTGGTTTGGCTGTCATGTATGTTATGACGCAGAATAGCAATTTATACTTAACGAAAATTGCATTATCAAATGTTTTAACTTATATTGCATTTTTCTGTTTATTACTTGCCTCATTTGCAAAGGCAGGGGCATTTCCTATGCATACATGGGTGCCCGATTTTGCCAAGGATGCACCTATCGAAAGTGTCGCACTTCTTCCTGCTGCTTTAGACAAACTTTTAGGTATATATCTTCTTGCACGTATAATGAATTCTTTATTCGTTTATCCATTTGTGATAAGGGCAATTGTTATGATACTTGGTGCGTTGACCATTATCATTGCCGTTATGATGGCTTTAGTTCAACATAACGGACGGAAACTTCTTGGATATCACGCAGTGAGCCAGGTCGGTTACATGGTACTCGGTCTTGGAACAGGCAATCCGATCGGCATAATTGGTGGTTTGTTTCACATGGTAAACCATGCAATATATAAATCAAGCTTATTTCTATCATTCGGCTCAGTTGAAAAGAGAACCGGCACTCCCGAACTCGATAAATTAGGGGGGCTTGCAAAGAAAATGCCACTCACTTTTGTCGCCGCACTGATTGGGGCACTATCAATTTCTGGCGTTCCGCCATTTAACGGATTCTTTTCAAAATGGATGGTTTACCAGGGAGTTCTTATTACAGCTTCTCAACAGGGCAAAATATGGCAGATCGTGATGAATGTGTGCTTTGTTCTTGCCATATTCGGAAGTGCATTAACACTTGCAAGTTTTATTAAATTTCTCCACTCTACCTTCCTTGGCAAATTGCCGAAAAAATATGAAGGCGTGAAGGAGATCAGCTTCAATAACTGGTTTGCAAATCTTTTACTAGGAGCTCTTTGTCTGATCTTCGGTGTGTTTGTTTTTGCAATTCCTGTAAAATTATTCTTGCTGCCAATAATTGGCGCGGGTACTATTAAAACATTGCTTCTTGGATTTTACAGTTCAAAGATTATACTTTACTTCTTTGCAGCATCCATACTGCTCGGTCTTATCATCTATATTGTATTTAAGAAGATCAGATTCGATGATGAATATGTCGGCACCTATCCTACAACCGACGAGCACAGGGCTACAGGTGTAGAGTTCTACAATGAAGTCTCTTCGATGAAACCATTCGATAAGATCTTCGAGTGGGCAAATAAGAAATATTTTGATATATATAAATGGGGAACGATGTTTTCCCTATGGCTTGGTGGCGTGTTCCATAAGCTGCATTCGGGTTTATTACACACTTATGCGATTTGGACGCTTGCGGGTTTAGTTGTTGTCACCATAATTTTGTTAAGTGCAATTTAGTTTTAAGGAGGCTTAAGTGCCAGTTGATGTTTGGTTGTACTTTATTTTAGGATTCATGATAGTCGGTTCGATTGCATGTCTGGAGATAAAGAATATACTTTCTTCGATCATTACCATTGGGGTGGTTGGATTGGGTTTGTCCTTAGCGTTCCTCTTCTTAGGAGCTCCGGACCTTGCTCTTGTTCAGTTCGTGTTTGAAATTCTCTGCATGATCATATTGATCCGTGCATTTGCAAAACGTTCTATCGAAGTTCGTGCGCTTCGTAGAGATGTGCCGGAAACAATTATTGCAATTGTTATACTTGCAAGCATTTTTGTGCTGAGCATCTTTGCATTCAAGGATCTGCCCTCATTCGGCAAACCGATCGTACGCGTTGCAGAGCGTTATCTTACACAAGCAGGAGTGGAAACCGGTTCTCAAAATATCGTCACCTCCGTTATTCTAAACTATAGAATATATGACACATTAGGTGAGGTTACAGTACTCTTTACCGCAATTTTAGGTGCACTCACTGTATTACGTAAAACAGGGAGGAAAAAAAGACATGCAGAATAATTTTCCCAATGAAGGTATGTCCGTAATTGTCAAAACAATTACCCGTTTTACTGTGTGGCTGATTTTCCTATATGGTCTTTATATTGTTATTCATGGTCATCTTTCCCCAGGTGGTGGTTTTGCGGGCGGTGTGATCATTGCACTTTCTTATGTTCACTTGACTCTTGCATATGGTAAGAATTTTGTGTTAGCCCGAGTAGATAAGTTTGCAATGCACAATTTGGAAGCTCTTGCAGGGATCCTCATCGTGCTCACAGGTATTATCGGCTTATATGTGACAGGACATTTCCTCGCAAATTTTATGGGAATCGGCGAACTATATACACTTATCAGTGCCGGCTACATCCCTATGCTGAATATCTTTATTTGTGTGAAGGTCGGCATGGGATTGTATCTCGTGTTCTACTATTTAGCCAGTTTTAAAACGCAGGAAGGATAAAATATGATATTATATATAATGTGCTTTTTCCTCTTTTTGGTCGGTGTGTATGGTACGATCACCAAAAGAGATCTGATTAAGATAATACTTGGAATTGGTATCATGGGTTATTCCGTAAATCTATTCCTCGTGCTGCTTGCATATCGTACTGGAGCTCTTGCACCGATACTTAAAAAAGGATTCAATGTGACAATGGTTGATCCTATTCCTCAGGCAATGGTGCTTACATCCATCGTTATCGAACTTGGAATCACGGCACTCATGGCTGCACTTGCGATCAGGATCTATCAAAAATATGACACCTTTGATATTACGAAGATCAGGAGACTACAAGGATGATATTATCACAGTTTATTTTCGTCCCCTTACTCGCCGCATTTCTCATTGTTCTCATTGCCCGTAAAAAAGAAAATATCGCTGCTGTTATTGCCCTTGCTGCCTGTGCGTGGATTTTGATCGTTTCGTTCATTGCGTTCTTTAAGCTCCCTGCCCACGGAGGTATGATCCTAAACAATACTAGTGGATGGAGAATGCCCTATACGATCAGTTTGATCTTGGATAATCTTTCTTCATTTATGCTGATAGTGGTGAACCTTGTTTCCTTTCTCTCTGCATTCTATGCGATGCAGTACATAAATCATTTCACAGGTAAATGGAATTTCTTCGCACTCTTTATGCTGATGGTGACCGGAATGAATGGAGTGATACTTACAGGCGACTTCTTCAACTTGTATGTTTTCATGGAGATATCACTCATTTCTGCCTATGCTCTTGTTGCCTTTGGTACGGAATCCGAAGAACTGGAGGCAGCATTCAAATATGCCTTGATGGGTGCGATCACTTCCACAATGATATTGTTCGGTATTGGAATTCTTTACAGTTATACTTCCACACTTACAATGGCAGATGTAGGTCTTCATCTGAGAAGTGCAGGAACCCCCAAAATGATTTTTCTTGTTTATGGTTTATTTATTGCAGGTTTTGGATTGAAAACAGCACTCGTTCCTTTCCATGCATGGCTTCCAGATGCGCATCCATCAGCTCCCGCACCGATCTCAGCAATGCTTTCCGGTGTACTTATCAAAACGCTTGGCGTATATGCTTTAGTAAGGATTTTCTTCAATGTATTCGGAGCTCCCACAGTTGTATTGCAGATACTTATGCTGCTTGGAACACTCTCGATTGTGATTGGGGGATTTCTTTCTGTCGTGCAATGGGATTTTAAACGGTTGCTGGGATTTAGCAGTATCAGTCAGATAGGATATGTAGTGATTGGTTTTGCGCTTGGTACACCTCTCGGCATTCTTGGTGGTATTCTTCATCTTTTCTATCATTCGATCTTCAAATCCCTTCTTTTCCTGAACAGCGGAGCTATCGAATATGCAACCGATACGCGGGATCTGCGGCAGTTGGGTGGGCTTTCGAAAGAAATGAAGGTAACTTCCGCAACAACAATGGTGGGTACTTTATCAATTGCAGGAATTCCACCTTTTAACGGTTTCTTCAGCAAGCTCATCATTATCATTGCTTGTATTTCAGCAGGGCAGATAGTTGTAGGTATTATTGCAGCACTGGTGAGTATTGTTACTCTCGCCTACTTCCTGAAAGTTCAAAAGCATGCATTCTTTGGCAAAAAGGGATCTGCAAAAGTGCTTGAGAAAGTTCCCTTTGC
This sequence comes from Candidatus Celaenobacter antarcticus, assembly GCA_030765865.1. Lineage (GTDB taxonomy): Bacteria > Cloacimonadota > Cloacimonadia > JGIOTU-2 > JGIOTU-2 > Celaenobacter > Celaenobacter antarcticus. Next base: position 41,036 of record JAVCDK010000038.1, read on the forward strand.
CATGAAAACCGCGATGATCATTTTAGCGGCACTTTGCCTTATCAGTTCCGCCATTATGATTCCTTCGATTCGAAAAAATTATCTAAATCCCATAGTGAATACCGTTATGGGAAGAACTTCATATATCGACAAAGTCGAGCCCTATTTTGATAAAGGGAGTGTTAAATGAAGACGGAAACAAAAAGCAGGATCGTTGTTTTTTTTCTATCCTTATTAGTGTGGATATTCATAACCATGGTTTTCAGTATTTCCTCCTTAATCGCAGGCATCATCATAGCGCTGATAACTACGATCTTTGCAGGCGAGATGCTGATCGTAACAGAAAGAAAATTTCGTCTTAAACGAGTATGGTACACAATTGAATATTTTATTAAATTCATCTGGGAACTGATGAAAGCTAATTTACATGTTGCATATATTGTCATTCATCCTCTTCTTCCAATCAAACCCGGTATCATTAAAGTGAGAACAAAACTTAAAAGAGATTCTGCACTTACCATGCTTGCAAATTCAATAACCTTAACTCCCGGAACACTAACGGTAGATATTGATGTTGATAATCAGGTATTATATGTACACTGGATCTATGTGAAATTTACCGATATAGATCAAACCACAGAATATGTGGGTGGTCGCTTTGAAAAACTACTCGAGGAGATCTTTGAATGAGAGTTTTTAGATGGTTTATAGGTTTACTTTTCATTGCAGCATTCTTTGTGATAAATTTTGTTGTATTTACTGAAATTCCCTTCAACTATAAGTTGATCAATGTGCTCCTTTTCTGCTCGCTTTTCATACTTATACGAGTAGTGAAAGGACCTTCAGTTGCAGATCGTATTGTAGCTATTGATATTCTTGGTATTTTGATCATAGGAATATGTGCAATCCTTGCGATTGCATTGCAACGCTCATATTTCATAGATATTGGTATTGCCTGGGGTCTTCAAAGTTTCATTGGAGCTTTGGCGCTTGCCAAATTCTTGGAAGGGAGGTCGCTTGATGCCTGATCTAGCAATTAATCAAATTATCGGATATGTTATCATTTGCATTGGCGTTATTTTTGACCTTTTTGGTGTGCTCGGACTTGTGCGCCTTCCTGATGTATATAATCGTCTCCAGGCTGCCACAAAAAGTGTGACTTTTGGCTCTGCGGGAATCCTGTTCGGCGTGTTTGTTTACTCCGGTTTTACTGCAATGGGTTTCAAGGCAATTCTCTGCGCAGTATTCATACTTTTAACCTCTCCTGTTTCTGCACATGCGGTTGCAAGAGCAGCACACAAAGCAGGAATCAAATTGACTGACAAGACAATCATTGATCTGTATCGCCAAGACAAAGAAAAGAGTGAGGAACAGAAATGATTATTCCAAAACTTCGAGAATTAGGTGAAGCAATTGTATCACTTTTTTCAAAACCAGTAACGAGTAAATATCCCTTTACAAAGAAGCCCTATGAGCCGGTCAAACAGTTCAAGGGGAAACCAATATTTAATGAAGAAGAATGCATTGGCTGTGGTGCCTGTGCTCAGGTCTGTCCTGCCAGCGCAATCGATCTTACTGATATTCCTGAGGAAGGCAAGCGCATATTACAGGTAAATTATACTAGTTGCATTTATTGTGGACAATGCGAAGAACACTGTATAACTCAAAAGGGCATACAGCTTTCTAATGAATACATTACCGCTACTTTCAGCCCGGACAAAGAAGCAGACTTCATGAGGATCGAAAAGAAACTCATTGTCTGTCCGGTTTGTGGAACAACGATCGCTACGGAAGATCACATGAATTGGCTGGTAGAAAAATTAGGACCCAAAGCTTATGGTAATCCTAATCTTCTCGCCTTCATTCAACTTCGATACCAGGACCTGCCGGACTCTAAGATCAAGAATGACAAGCTCCGTAGAGAAGATTATTATAAATTGATGTGTCCACGTTGTAGACACCAGGTTGTTGTCGAAGATGCATTCTGACGAGTTAAAGAAATTATTTACATCTATAAAAGATAAACGAACCCTATTTGTAGGGCTGGGAAATTATCAGCGCGGTGATGACGCCATTGGATTATATATTGTTGAACAACTGCAATCAAAATATAAAAAAAAAAATTACGTACCTGATCGCAGAAACAACTCCCGAAAATTATTTTAGCATACTCACTTCACGAGATTTGGATGTAATAATATTCTTTGACGCATGCCGATTTTCATCAATTATAGGAGAGATTAAAATTTTGCAACATAAAGAAATAAGTACCTTTGCAACCTCAACCCATACGAGCTCGATTAGTGTAATTATTTCATATATTAACAAGTTTTCAGATGTGAAAGTTGAAGTGATCGGTATAAATATAAAGAGTGCAGATTTTGCATCTGAAATTTCATCTGAACTTAAAGAGAGCGCTGATTCTCTTATAACTATGATACAAGATGCAACACGCTGAGATACTACTTACAGGAATAGTGCAAGGGGTTGGATTTCGTCCTTTTGTAAAGAGAACTGCCCTGGAGCATGGCATCAAGGGTTACGTTGAGAATAGAGAATTCGGTGTAAAAATAATTGCCCAGGCACCGAAGAAATCTATTGATAAATTTTTGAAGGATATTCTCAATAACGCCCCAGCAGTCTCAACAATTCTAACTCATTCAATGAAGTATCTTGAAGATGATGTGTCCGACTTCGAAACATTTGAAATTGCACCAAGCAAGAAGAAGGGGGAGATATCGGCGCTAATCCCGCCTGATATTGCTACATGCGAGAAATGTGCTCAAGAGATAATTGATAAAAATGATAGACATTTTTCTTACCCTTTTACAAATTGTACGAATTGCGGGCCTAGATTTTCAATAATTCAGTCAATTCCTTATGACAGAAAAAACACAACAATGGGGAAGTTTATTATGTGTGATGACTGCAATCGGGAATATACAACAATTGCAGATAGAAGATATCATGCGCAACCGAATGCCTGTCCTAAATGCGGTCCGGAATTACGTTTTATAGAAATTGCAGACGAAAGCCCCGTTGTCACTGCGAGGAGAGAAAAGGCGTTTGATAAAACCATATCGCTTCTTCAGATGGGAGAGATCGTTGCGATCAAAGGGATTGGGGGCTACCATCTTGTGTGCAATGCTATGAATAAAGATGTTGTGGAAAAACTCGGAATTTTGAAGTACAGACCGCAAAAACCTTTTGCGCTCATGGCAAAGGATATAGAAACTATAGAAGAATATTGTGCGGTAAATAAGGATGAAAAGAATATGCTGGAAGGTCAGCAAAAGCCGATAGTGCTGCTTACTAAGGAAAATGAAATTCTGGAGCATGTAGCTCAGGGTGTTAAAGATCTCGGTTTTATGCTTCCCTATACCCCATTACATTACCTGCTTTTCAAACATTTCAGTTTGCTTGTATTTACAAGTGGGAATATATCCGAAGAAGCCCTTGAAAATAATGACGATTCTGCATATCAAAATCTTGCAAATATCACCCAATATTATCTTTCCTACAACAGAGAAATATATAATCGTATCGATGACTCAATTGTTACTTTTGCGGGTGATCAAAAAATTCTAATACGGAAGGCTCGAGGATTTGTACCCAAACCAATTAATATTGCAAGAGGAATCGGAAAACCGCAGATATTCGCTTCGGGTGCAGACATGAAGGGTTCATTTGGACTTACAAAGGAGAATATATTTATTGGCAGTCAATATCTCGGCGACCTTGCGTTTGCATCAAATACTAAATTTTACAAGGAATCCCTTGAGTACTTTCAATCGATATTCGAGATGAAACCGCAGATTGTCATGACGGATTCTCATCCAAATTATTTCTCGACCCGGCTTGCTCAAGAATTTGCAGAAAATAACGAATTACCCATTCACTTTATTCAGCATCATAAAGCTCATATCTATAGTGTAATGGCGGAAAATGATCTTGAAAATGTGTTAGGGGTTTCATTTGACGGGACCGGCTATGGAGATGATGGAAATATTTGGGGTGGCGAATTTTTTATTATTAACAACACAGAGTCTGAGAGATTTGCTCATTTGAATTATGTGCCTATGATTTCTGGGGAGCGCGCTGCGAAAGAGCCCTGGAGAATGGCATTGATATATTTATATAAATATTATCCTGAGATAGTTGATAGTATTATTACGGAAAAAAAATTCCCGCAGAAAGATATGATCATTCTTCAACTCCTCAACGATTCGGTCAGACTTCAAACTTCGAGCATGGGGAGATTCTTTGATGCTGTTGCAAGTCTTATAGATGTGTGCCATTTCAATTCTTATGAAGGCGAAGCTCCCATGAAGTTGGAAGCACTGGCAGATGAGAACTTTTCAGAATATTATCATTTTGTTTTTGATAAACAAAGGTCACTTATTGAAGTTGATTTGATAATTAAGGGTATTGTGAACGATATTCAAGAGCAGAAGTCGAAAAAATATATTTCATCAAAATTTCACTTTACAATTGCAAAGATGGTTTTCGATTTATGTAAAAAAATGAAGAATGAATCCGGCATAGATGCAGTAGCGCTTTCCGGTGGTGTGTTTCAGAATGTCGTGCTTGTTAATATGATAAAAAGAGTATTTGCCGGCAGTGAGCTTAAGTTATTTTGGAACACAAAAGTGCCTCCTAATGATGCAGGAATTGCGCTCGGTCAGGTTTATTCATATCTATTGAAAAGCAGGTAATAATGTGCTTAGCAGTACCGTATAGAATAATTTCAAAAGACGGCAACAAAGCCATTGCAGATGTCTTCGGCATGAAAAAGGAGATAGACATCCGCATTATAGAAGATGTTGAAATCGATGAATATGTGCTTGTTCATGCGGGCTTTGCTATTCAAAGGGTAAACCAAGAGGATGCAAAAGAAACCCTTGAACTACTTACCGAGTTGTGTGAAGCCGAAGAGTGAGTTATGAGCGATAAGTTCCGAAACAATCCCGAACTAAAACCTCTTCTAAAAAAAATCAAGAATGAGGTCGTAGCATTGGATGGGAAAGCACTTCCGTTGAAATTTATGGAAGTGTGTGGTACTCATACTGTATCAATACTCAAATTTGGCTTCAGGCATTTTTTCAAGGACTCAATTAAATTTCTATCAGGACCTGGTTGTCCTGTATGCGTTACTTCAACAAAAGATATTGATAAAATAATATTTTTAGCACAACAGGGTCATCATATTGTCACATTCGGGGATCTGATCAAGGTTCCCGGAACACATTCAAGTTTAGAAAAAGAAGTTGCAAAAGGCGCGTTGGTCAGTGTCGTGTACAGTCCGTTGGACGCACTTAAGATCGCAAAAATTACATCTAAAGAAGTGATTTTCATTGCAGTCGGGTTTGAAACTACGATACCCTCTATTGCAAGCTTAGTACTGGATGCGTATGCTCAACAAATCAACAATATCAGCATTCTTTGTCTGGTAAAAACGATGCCGAATGTGTTAAAATACCTTCTTTCACAACTGCAAGGTGAAATAGATGGATTTATTATGCCCGGGCATGTAAGTGTGATAATTGGTGCCGAGCCATACGAGTTTATTCCAAAGGAATATAATATCCCCTGTACCGTAGCCGGGTTCGAACCGGTAGATCTTGGATTAGGCGTTGAATCCTTAGTATCCCAGATCAAAAACAAGAATCCATTTGTTGATAATCGATATACAAGAATGGTTAAACCAGAGGGTAACAGAGCAGCACAGGAATTGATTTCAGTAGTATTTCAGGAATGTGATGTGTCATGGCGAGGTTTTGGCTCAATTCCGAATAGCGGATTATGCGTGATTGAGGAATTCAAACAATTTGATGCCGAGAAAAAATTTCAGATCGAAGTAAAAGATGAAGTTGTACAATCTGCCTGCATCTGCGGAGATATCATAGCAGGAAAGAAATCACCTCTTGATTGCACCTTGTTTAGAAAAAAATGCACTCCAGAGAACCCGATCGGACCCTGCATGGTTTCCTTCGAAGGTGCATGTGCTGCATATTATAAGTATGGAGAATGATGGATAAAAATACGATTTTTCTCTCCCATGGAAGCGGTGGCAAACAGAGCCAAGAATTATTAGAACTTATCTACAATACGCTCAATGAGGTTGTCATAAACCATGGGGAAGATAGCGGCGTCTTTCAAGCAGTCGAAGGCAAGGCAGCTATTACTACAGATAGCTACACGGTTGATCCCATATTTTTCCCGGGTGGTAATATCGGGAAATTAGCTATTTGCGGAACCACAAATGACCTCGCAATGGTTGGTGCGATACCTAAATTAATTACTTTATCATTAATGATCGAAGAGGGATTCAGCTTTGATGATCTAAATAAGATACTGATCTCGATAAAAGACGAGACAAAAAAGGGGAATATCTCTATCATTGCGGGAGACACTAAAATTGTGAGCAGGGGCAAGATAGATAAAATATTTATCAATACAGCAGGATATGGAGTTTTAGCAACAAATGAATCAATATCATCGAAGAATGCAAAACCGCAGGATGATGTTATTATCACAGGTGATATTGGAGATCACGGTGCCTCAATAATGGCTTACAGGAATGGGTTCGAATCATCTTTAAAATCAGATTGTGCAAATGTTGCCCCTCTTATAAAAGCTCTTCTGGAACAGGAAGCGATAATTCATGCCCTAAGAGATCCCACCCGCGGGGGGCTGGCATCGATTCTTAATGAGATCGTCGCTTCTTCAAAAGTGAATATTATTCTTGAGGAAGAGAGGTTGCCTATAAAAGAAAGTGTGTCCGGAGTGTGCGATGCACTCGGTATTGATCCGCTTTATATGGCATGCGAGGGAAGGGCTGTCATAATTTGTCCCCAGGATGAAACTAATGAAGTGCTGAAAATTTTACATAACGAACCTCTAGGGAGCAACGCACAGGTTATAGGACGGGTTACTGAAAGATCAGATACACCAAAATTGTTTTTGAAAACCTTTATTGGAGCAAAGAGAATATTACCGCTACTTTCACGCGAACAAACACCAAGAATTTGTTAATAGGAATATAAATGCCGGACCAGAATACTACAAATCTGAATAAAATTTTTAAAATCCTTCTGCTGATCATACTGATCTATTTCTTTTTCCTCAGTATCGTGATGATGGGAGCAGGCTTTAAGAGCTTTAGCGGTCTTTCTGAAAACCTTATTGCAAGCGTAAGCAATCCTATAATGGGATTGCTTATTGGAATTCTTACCACAAGCATTGTACAGAGTTCATCTACTACAACGTCAATTGTCGTGGGTTTAGTTGCCAGTAATATTCTTGGCGCTGATTCTATACGAATTGCCATCCCGATCATTATGGGGGCGAATATTGGCACCACTATCACAAATACTATCGTATCACTGGGACATATTTCAAGAACAGATGAATTTAAGAGGGCTTATGGCTGTGCGATAGTACACGATATATTCAATATTATTGTGGTTGCTATTCTTTTGCCTTTGGAAATATATTTCGGGTTCATAGAAAAAATATCTCTTAAGCTTGGTTCCTTCATTCTGCACGCAAATATTGGGGGTGCAGAGTTCAAGAGTCCAATCGGAATGATCACAAAACCCATTGTAGGATTTCTATATGATCCAAAATATCCTGATGCATCACCGGGATTCTTGCAGAAATTATTTTCTCAACCTGTCGCACAGATATTGATCCTTGTTATAGCTATGATATTTCTATTTATTGCATTAAAATATATGGTCAAAGTCATCCGACAACTGGTTATCGGCAAGGTTGAAAATTTCTTTTCCGATTACATTTTCCGCAATGGTGTGCTTGCATTGCTTCTCGGTTTGGTTCTCACCGCCATCGTCCAAAGCAGCTCGATCACGACCTCCATTATGGTACCCCTGGCAGGTGCAGGTATTGTAAATATCTATCAGATTTTTCCCTATACAGTAGGCGCAAATATTGGAACAACAGTAACTACCCTATTGGCAGCTATGGCGACGGGCTCGCCGGCAGCGCTTGTGGTAGCGCTTTCTCATTTCACCTTTAACGTACTTGGAATGATACTGATACTGCCCTTGAAACCGATAAGAATGATCCCGATAAAAATCGCTTTATGGGTATCAAATTTGACAACTAAAAGCAAGATATATCCAATTTTATTTATCATTATGATATTTTTTGTTATACCAATATTTATTCTTCTTATAACAAAAAGATGAGTAAATTCTTAAATACGAGGTACATATGTTAAAAGAATTAATTAAATTATTCAAAAAAAGTAATCTCTATAAAGAGGCACACAAGGACGCCTGTGTTATGCTTAATCGGGCAAATAATATGTTTGATAATGCTAGCGCTCAACTGCGGGGAAGGGAGATCCCTCATCCCGATGTTGATATTTATTATGAGGAAAGAAAGGTCGATAAAACGGAACGCGCTGTACGAAAGAAAGTTTTAATACATCTATCTGCCACGGGTGCTATGGACTCAACCGAGGCGATCATTCTTATCGGTATAGTAATAGACATTGAGCGAGTGGGTGATTATACTACAAACATCCTTGAACTTGCACGTGCAGCAAATATGAAGCTGGATGCAGGAATTCTTGAAGATGAACTGACCAATATTGAGCTGGAGATAGAGCGCCTTTTTGATGTAGTGAGCACGGCTTTTGAAGAGTATGATAAGGATGTTGCCGAGTCTGTTATCAATAAAAAATTAACCGGAAGATGCGAGATAATCCTACATCAACTTATGACAGAAGATATTGGTTTG